>NZ_JBHUWD010000051.1:0-26791 GCF_042670205.1 Luteimicrobium sp. NPDC057192
GGGTACCCGGGATGCCGGGGTACCTCGCGAGGTATGCCGGATGCCGGGGTACTTCGGCGACGTCAGGTGCGCTCGAGCTCGACGCCGTCGTCGCCGACGAGGAACCGGTAGGTGTGGCCGCCGACCTTCCGCACGTAGGAGTCGGGGTAGTCCGGGTCGGCGTCGTCCGCGGACGCCGGAGGCTCGAGCCTCCAGCCGTGCGACGTGAGCACGTCGCCGGCCTCGTCGGCCGTCATCCCGACGCCCGCGCTCAGGAAGAGCGGATCGTCGTCGCACGCGCCGGACCCGCTGCCCCGGTGACCCGTCCCGAACTCGTCGGGCCACGCCGCCTCGAGGCCGGCGAGCGTGCGGCGGTCCTGCTCCTCGCACGACTGGAACGCGCTGCAGCCGGCCAGCCCGACGCCGAGGACGAGCGCACCGACGACGGTGGCGGCGGCGCGCGGACGCACGAGGTTCATGCCGGGAAGCGTAGGGCCCGACGACGCCGCCCGGGAGACGACGAGAGGTCACGTCCTGCGCCGATTCCGTGAGGAACCGAGGAACCTGCGGAACGTGACCTCTCGCCCACCGCACCCGCGAAGTACCCCGGCATCCCGGGTACCTCGCGAGGTATGCCGGATGCCGGGGTACTTCGGCGAGAGGGGCGTCAGGCGGACGCGCCCACGGGCTCCTTCTCCGCCTGCGCGGCCTTCGCCTCGAGCCGCTTGACGAGCTTGTCGCCCTCGACGTCCAGGTTCGGCAGGATCTTGTCGAGCCACTTCGGCAGCCACCAGGCCTTCTCGCCGGCGAGCGCCATGACGGCGGGGATGAGCGTCATCCGGACGACGAACGCGTCGATCAGGATGCCGAACGCCAGGGAGAAGCCGATCTGCTTGATCATCGTGTCGTCCCCGAAGATGAAGCCGGAGAACACGGAGATCATGATGATCGCCGCCGCGACGACGACGCGCGCCGCCCCGCGGAACCCGTCGACGACCCCCGCGACGCCCGGGTGCCCGTGGACGTGCGACTCGCGCATCGAGGACACGAGGAACATCTGGTAGTCCATCGCGAGCCCGTACAGGATGCCCGTGACGATGATCGGCAGGAAGCTCAGGACCGGCCCGGCGGTGTCGAACCCGAAGAGGTCCTTGAGCCAGCCCCACTGGAACAGCGCGGTCGTGGCGCCGAGCGACGCGCCGATCGTGAGCACGAACCCGAGGGTCGCGGTGACCGGCACGTAGATCGACCGGAACACCAGCAGCAGGATGACCAGCGAGATCACGACGATGATCGCGATGTACGGGACGAGCGCGTCGGAGAGCACCTTCGACATGTCGATGTTCATCGCGGTCACGCCGGTGACGCCGAGGTCGGCTCCCGCGGTGCTCGCGAGCGCCGGGGCGCGCAGGGCGTGCACGAGGTCGATGGTGCTGTCGGCGGTGGGGCCGGCGTCGGGCACGACGGTGAAGGTGGCGGTGCGCCCGTCCTCGGAGATCGCGCCGGGGATGACGGCGGTGACGTGGTCGACGCCCGCGAGCGCCTCCTTGACCGACGTGATGCCCTGGGCACCGAGCGCGTCGTCGCCGCTCGCGACGACGAGCAGGGGGCCGTTGAAGCCCTCGCCGAAGCCGGCGGTGACGGCGTCGTAGGACTGCCGCTCGACGGTGCCGGTGTTCGCGGTGCCCGACGACGGGAGGTTGAGGTCCATCTTCGTGAACGGCACGGCGAGCGCGGCGAGCACGACGACGACGCCGACGGTGACCCAGCCGGGCCGCTTGGCGATGCCCTGGGCCCAGCGGGTCGCGGGGCCGTGGGTGACGCCCTCGGGGTGGGCGGCGGCCTTCGCGGCGTTCTTCTCGCGCTGCTTGGGCGTGACGAGCCGCTCGCCGACGAAGCCGAGCAGGGCCGGGAGGAGCGTGAGCGCGACGAGCACGGCGATGACGACCGTCCCGGCCGCGACGAGCGCCATGGTCGTGAGGAAGCTGATGCCGATGATCGACAGGCCCGACAGCGAGACGACGACGGTCAGGCCCGCGAAGAACACCGCGGACCCGGCGGTCCCGACGGCGCGGCCCACGGCCTCGTGCGCGGCGAGGCCCTTGTCGAGGATCAACCGCCTCGCGCGGTTGGTGATGAACAGCGCGTAGTCGATGCCGACCGCCAACCCGATCATGAGCGCGAGGATCGGCGTCATCGACGTCATGTCGATCACCGACGACAGCGCGTACGCGGAGCCCACGCCGACGCCGACGCCGACGATCGCGGTGAGCAGCGGCATGCCGGCCAGGCGCAGCGAGCCGAGGGTGATGAGCAGGACGATCGCGGCGATCACGAGGCCGACGATCTCCTTGGCCCCCATCGGGGACTCCATCTTCTGGGTGAGGTCGGAGCTGGGGAGGACGGTCAGGCCGGCGTCGTGGGCCTTGTCCGCGGACGCGACGATCGCGTCGGTCGCGCCCTCGGGCAGCGACATCGGGTTGTCGGTGAGCTGGAACTGCAGCATCGCGACGCGGCCGTTGGTGGAGACCGTGACCCCGTCGACGACGGTCGCGTCGGCTCCCTTGCCCGTCATGAGCGGCTGCATGGTCACGTCGCCCGCGGGGGTCAGCGCCTTCTGCAGGTCGGCGTCGACCTTGCCGCCGCCGTCGGACGCCCGTTCCTTCACCACGTAGTCGCTCGTGTGGACGTCCTTGACGACCTGCTGGATCGCCTCGGTCCGCTGGGCGGTGTCGACACGCTGCCCCTCGGGCGCCTCGAAGACGACGGACACGCTGGTCCCCGACGACGACGGGATCTCGTTCTCGAGCTTGTCCATCACGGCCTGGGACGCGGTGCCGGGGATGGAGAACGACGTGGACGTCTGCGGCGGGTTGAGCGCGAGGAGGGCGCCGACCGCGACGAGCACGAGCAGCCAGATCATCAGGACGCGCCCGCGCGCGCGGTACGCGAGCGAGCCGAGTCGGTACAGCAACGTGGACACGGTGTTCTCCGATCGAGGTGGTGTGGCTACGTCGTCGGAGCCGGGGAACGGGTGGTGCGGCGGTACGGGTCGGGGGTCGGTGGTCTCGAGGAGGGACGAGCCGGGCGTCCGGTTCGTGACGTCAGATGCGGCACTCCGGCATGTCGGGGAGGAGGGCGCGGAGCTGGTCGACGACGTCGTCCAGGCCGAGCGCGTCGGGCGCGTCGCCGTCGACCTCGCGGACGTGGAGCCGCCGCGAGTACACGGCGCCGACGGTCGCGATGATGGCGCCCGGGATCGCGTACGCGTGCACGGGATGCAGCGCGACGCCCGCGTGGGCGGCGGCCTTGCCGCGCATGAGCTCGACGACGTGGTCGCCGGCCGAGTGCTCGAGACCCGCCAGGTGCGGGAGCAGCTCGGGACTGTCCTCGGCGAGCGCGATGAGCGCCCGGAACGTCTCGACGCCCGACGGCGACAGGAGCGACCGGACCGCGGTGTCGAGGAGATCCTGGCCGCCGGCCTCGGCGTGCACGCCGGGACCCTCCTCCGCGATGGTCCGCTCGACCTCGTCGAGCAGGCTCGCGATCTGGAGCTGGACGACCGCGACGACGGCCTGCTCCTTCGAGGTGAAGTAGTTGAAGAACGTCCGGCGGGACACGTCCGCGCGTCGGGCGACGTCGTCGACGGTGAAACCGTCGAGGCCGTGCTCCCGCGCGAGTGCGAAGGCCGCGGTCGCCAGCGCCTCGTGCGTGGCCTCGCGCTTGCGGGCGCGGAGGTCGGGCGCCGGGCGGGCGTCGTCGGGGGCGAGCAAGGTCATGCGTCCCAGCATGCGCCGCATGTTGCACAGAGTGCAACTCTGCACGAAGTGCAGCGGGTGTGACTCGCGTCTCACCCGGCATGCACGGGCCGTCCGGCGGACGATGGAGCGATGACCGACGAACAGCAGCTCGCGATCAACCGGCACGTCATCGAGCAGTTCCGCGCCGGCGGACCGGTCGACGGGATGCATCGCGACCGGCTGGTCCTCCTCACGACCCGCGGCCGCCGCAGCGGCGAGCCGCGCACCACCCCGATGCTCGTGGTCGACGACGAGCCCACCGGGCTGCGCTTCGTCGTCGCGTCGGGCGCCGGGTCGCCGCGGGTGCCCGGGTGGTTCCGCAACCTCGTCGACGAGCCGGTCGTGCACGTCGAGGTCGACGGCGACGAGTACGACGCCGTCGCGCGGGTCGCCGCCGGGCGGGAGCGAGCCGAGCTGTGGGAACGGCTCGTCGCGGCCTACCCGTTCTTCACCGACCACGAGGCGCAGGCGGGCCGGGAGCTCCCGCTCGTCGTCCTCGACCGCCGCTGAGCGCCGGCGCCATGGACGACTCGCCCCGCACGGGGGGCGACCTGCTCCGCCGCTACCTGCGCGAGCAGGTCGACGCGCTCGTCGACGCCGACCCGCTGGTCCGCCGCGACGAGCCCGACGCGGTGCACGCCGCACGCGTCGCGGCACGCCGGCTCCGCAGCACCCTGCGGACGTTCCGGCCGGTGCTCGTCCGCGACGCCGTCGCGCCCGTCAGGGACGAGCTGCGCTGGTGGGGCGGGGTCCTCGGGGTCGCACGGGACCTCGAGGTGCAGCGCGACCGTGTTGCCGCTCTCCTCGACGGCCTGCCCGACGAGCTCGTCGTCGGGCCCGTGCACGCCCGGCTCGTGACCGGGCTCGACGCCGACCTCCACGCGGCGCAGGAGTCCGTCGTCGAGCTCATGTCCGGCGACCGGTACCGCGAGCTCCTGCGCCGGCTCGCGTCGCTCGCCGACGAGCCCCCGCTGCGGGGGCGGTCCGCCGACCCCGCGGACGAGGTCGCGGCGCGCGTCGTGCGGCACGCTTTCCGGCGGGCCCGACGACGTACGGACGCCGCCGACGCCGTGCTGGCCCGGCTCGCGCAGGGTACGGGCAGCGACGCCGTCCCGGACCGGGACCCCGCCGAGCCGGGGACACGTGGGCCCGACGCCACGACGCCCGAGCTCGCCGCCGCGCTCCACGACGCCCGCAAGAAGGTCAAGGCCGCGCGGTACGCGGCGGAGGCGTCCGTCGTCGTGGTGGGTGAGCCCGCGGAGCGCCTCGCCGCCGCGCTCGAGGACGTCCAGGACCTGCTCGGCGCGCACCACGACGCCGTCGTCCTCGCCGGGGTCTTCCGCGCGCAGGGGATGCGCGCGCACCTGTCCGGGGAGAACGGCTTCACGTACGGCCTGCTCGTCGGGCTCGAACGCGGGCGAGCCCAGGAGGCGCTGGCCGACGCGCAGGACGCCTGGGCCGCCGCCTCTCGCCGACGACTCCGCCGCTGGACGCGCTGAGGTCAGACCTCCGCGACGCCCAGGACGTCGAGGATCCACGCGTCCTCGAACGCGATCTCCTCCCAGCGCGCGTAGCGCCCCGAGACGCCGCCGTGCCCGGCGCTCATCTCGGTCTTGAGCAGGACCGGGGCCCCGACGTCGCGCAGGCGCGCCGTCCACTTGGCCGGCTCGACGTACAGGACGCGGGTGTCGTTGAGGCTCGTGGTCGCGAGGATGCGCGGGTACGAGGCGTCCTCGCGGACGTTCTCGTAGGGGGTGTACGACTTCATGTACCGGTAGACGTCGGCGTCGTGGAGCGGGTCGCCCCACTCGTCCCACTCGACGACGGTCAACGGCAGCGACGGGTCGAGGATCGACGTCAGCGCGTCGACGAACGGCACGCCCGCGTGGATGCCGGCGAACAGCTCGGGCGCGAGGTTCGCGACCGCGCCCATGAGGAGACCGCCCGCGCTGCGGCCGTCGGCGACCATGCGCTCGGGGCTCGTCCAGCCCGCGCCCACGAGGTGCCGGGCGACCGCCACGAAGTCCGTGAACGAGTTCTTCTTGGTGAGCTCCTTGCCGTCGTCGTACCAGCGGCGCCCCAGCTCACCACCGCCCCGCACGTGGGCGACGGCGAACACGACGCCCCGGTCGAGCAGCGAGAGACGCGGGATCGAGAACGACGGGTCGATGCTCGTCTCGTACGAGCCGTACCCGTAGAGCAGCAAGGGGGCGGGCTCGGCACGCGTCCCCGCGTTGTCGAGGCCCAGCGCGTCGCGCCGCCACACGAGCGACACCGGGACCTGCGTGCCGTCGTCGGCGGTGGCCCACTCGCGGCGCTGCACGTACTCGGCCGGGTCGAACGGGCGGCCGTCCGGGTCCGGCAGGACGGGCTGGCGCTTGAGCTCGCGCAGCTCGCCCGTCGCGACGACGTAGTCGTAGACCGTCGCCGGCTCGACGAACGACGCGTACGCCAGGCGCACCGCGGGCTGGCGGAACTCCGGGTTCGCACCCGTGCCGACCGTGAAGAGCGGCTGCTCGAAGGCGATCTCGCGCAGCTCCCACGGCGAGTTGTCAGAACCTCGCGGCACCCCGCTGCCGTGAGCTTCTGACAACTCGGTGGAGTGGGGCGCGAACGGGCCGGTCAGGGGCGAGATCGGGACCACGCCGACCCGCGCCAGGCCGTCCCGACGGAACGAGACGACGACGTGCCCGTCGAACGCGTCGACGTCCTCGAGGCGCGTGCCCGACGACGACGGCACGACGGTGACCGCGTCCCCCGGGTCGAGCGGCCCGGACTCGGGCACGAGCGCGAGCTCGAAGTTCTCCGGCGCCTCGCCCGAGCCGCCGTTGTGGAGGACCAGCAGGGCGCCGGTCGCCGAGTCGGTGAAGTGCCACGTGCCGTCCGGGCCTGCGGCCTCACGCGCCTTGTCGCGCTCGGCCCGCTGCTCGGGCGTCGGCGCCTGCGGGACCCACAGGTGCTCGACCGAGTACTCGACCCCCTCGCGGCGCGGCCAGACGACCCGCGGCTCGCCCGCGACGTCGTCGGCGTCGAGGAGCCACACCTCGGACGTGACCTTCGAGCCCATCTCGATGACGATGAACCGCTTCGACCGCGTCAGACCGGCGCCGAGCCAGAAGCGCTCGTCGGGCTCGTGGAAGACCTTGACGTCGTCCTCGACGGGCGTGCCGACGCGGTGGCGCCAGAGGGTGTCGGGGCGCCACGCGTCGTCGACGGTCGTGTAGAAGAGGTGCTCGCCGTCGGGCGTGAAGAACGCGCCCGGGAAGGTGCCGGGGATCTCGTCGACGAGGTCCTGGCCGGTCGCGAGGTCGCGGATCCGCAGCGTGAAGCGCTCGTCCCCGTCGGTGTCGACCGCGTACAGCGCGCGGCCCCCGTCGGCGGTGACGTCGAACGAGCCCAGCGAGAAGAAGTCGTGACCCTCGGCCTCGGCGTTCTGGTCGAGGAGGAGCTGCTCGCCGGGGAGCGCGCTGCCGTCGTCGGGCAGGGCGGGCGGGGTCCAGTCGTCCTCGTCGGCGACGGGCACGCGAACGTGCACGGGGTACTGCTTGCCCTCGACGGTCCGCGTCACGTACCAGAAGCCGCCCTCGCGGACCGGGACGCTGAGGTCCGTCTCCTGGGTGCGGGACTTGATCTCCTCGAACAGCCGCGACCGCAGCGGAGCGAGGTGCGCCGTCGCGTCCTGGGTGTACGCGTTCTCGGTCTCCAGGTAGGCGATGACCTCCGGGTTCGCCTTGTCGCGCAGCCACTCGTAGTCGTCGACGAACGCGTCTCCGTGGTGGGTGCGCGTCGTGGGGCGCTTCTCGGCTCGGGGGGTGTCGGGGGTCGCAGGTGCGGTGGGCTCGCTCACGTCGGACACCGGGCCAGCCTAGGCGCCGGGCGCGACAGCCGGGGCCCGGAGCGCGCGACCCTCAGCCCGCGGTCTGGGACGACGCCGCCCGCTCCCCCGCGGACGCGCGGACGTCGTCGAGCGTGAGCGGGTGCGCGAGGCCGCCCGGGACCGGCGTCGACGACTCGACCGCCAGGTCGGCGCGCACGTGCACGAGCTCGCCGGGCTCGAGCTCGCGCCAGCCCGTCTCGCCGTCGAGCGGTTCGGACGCCACGACGACGGCGCGCTCCCCCGCGAGCGCCTCAGAGCGGGCGTGGATGCGTGGGCTGCGAGCGTCGAGGGGCGGGCCGCCGCGGCGCTCAAGGACGAAGAGGCGGTGGGTGGCGGGCAGGCGCAGCGCCCAGAGCTCGTCGGCGGTCGCGAGGATGATGTTGAGCGCGAAGACCGGGAGCTCGGCCGCGACCCAGCGGACCGCCGCGGCGAGCCCGGCGCCCACGTCGCCGCCCGCCCGGCGGATCTCGGCCGTGATCAGCGCGAACACACGCTCGGAGTCCGTGCCGCCACGGACCAGGTCGGAGGCGCCCAGCTCGGTCAGGCGCGCGTCGAGCACGTCGAGGCCGCCGACGACGCCGTTGTGCGCGTACATCCGCCCGTCCTGGACGAACGGGTGCGTGTTCTCGGTCGTGAGCGCGCCGGTCGACGCGTACCGCACGTGCGCGAGGAAGGTCGTCGCCTCGAGGGACCGGGCGTCGGACGCGAAGTCCGTGTCCTGGTAGGCGGCGAGCGGCTGCTTGTCGACGTGCGGGGTGCCGTGCGGGCCGAACACCCCGATGCCCGCGCCGTCCGGGTTCCGGCGGGACTGCACGGCCAGCGAGTCGGGTGCGTCGAGCAGCCAGAACGTCGCCCGGACGGGCTGCGGCCCGGCGTGCAGGGCGAACAACCGGCACATCAGTCCGGTTCCTTCCGCGCCCTGCTCGGCTGGACTCGGCGCGGCTCGCCGGCCATCTTCGGGTGCTCGGGCGGGTACGGCAGGTCGCCGAGGCCCTCGTCCTCGTCGCGCTGGTACCAGGCGAGGAGCGGCTCGAGCGAGTGGGCGACGTCGTCGATCTCGGCCCACGGGTCGACGCCGTCGCCGTGCGGTCCACCGCCCGGCTCGAGCCGCGCCGGCACCGTCCCGACGTGGAAGGCGCGCGGGTCGTCGAGCTCGGCGACCTCGTCCCAGGTGAGCGGCGTCGACACGGGCGCGCCCGGCTTGGGGCGGATCGAGTAGGCGCTGGCGATCGTGCGATCGCGGGCGTTCTGGTTGTAGTCGACGAAGATCGCCTCGCCGCGCTCCTCCTTCCACCACGCCGTCGTGACCCCGTCGATGCGGCGGCCCAGCTCGCGCCCGAACGCGATCGCCGCGTGTCGCACGTCCGTGAACGTCCAGCGCGGTTCGATCCGCACGAACACGTGGATCCCCCGGTTGCCCGACGTCTTCGGGAAGCCCCGGATGCCCACCTCCTCGAGCAGGTCCCGTGCGACCATCGCGACCCGGCGCGCGTCCGCGAAGTCCGTGCCGGGCTGCGGGTCGAGGTCGATGCGGAGCTCGTCGGGGTGCTCGACGTCCTCGCGCCGCACGGGCCACGGGTGGAACACGATCGTCCCCATGTGAGCCGCCCACACCGGCACCGCGGGCTCCGTGGGCGCGATCTCGTCGGCGGTGCGGCCCGACGGGAACGCGATGGTCGCCGTCTCGACGTACCCCGGCGCCCCCGAGGGGACCCGCTTCTGGTAGAACGCGTCCGCATCGCGCTCGTGCCCCTGCCGCGTCGCCAGGACCATGCCCTCGCGCACGCCGCGCGGCCACCGCTCGAGCGTCGTCGGGCGGTGCCACAGCGCGCGGAGCAACCCGCCCACGTCCGACGGCGCACCCCCGGCGACGGCGGCCGGGCGCGACTCCCCCGGGCGTCCGCCGAGCGTGGCGACGGCCGCGTAGTAGCGCGCGACGTCGAGCTTGGTGACGGGGGGCGTGCGGTCCGTGGCCTCGAAGATCACCCGGTCCGGGCTGGACACGCGCACGGCGCGCCCGGCGACCTCGATCTCGGCGGCGTCGTTGGCCATGCACCCGACCGTACGGCCAGCCCCCGACGACGGCGACCGCTCGCCGCTACTCCCCCGGCAGGCGGGACGCCGACTCGACGCCCGTGCGGATCCAGGTCTCGAGCGCGTCGTCGTCGAGGACGTCGCCCTCGACGATGATCCAGCCCCGCATCTCCCGTCCGCCCATGACCGCCTGCCGGGTGCCCGGCTCGGTGAGCGCGAGCTCGACGTCGTCGGGGCCGACGCGGAGCAGCAGCCCGTCGCCGCTGACCGCCACCGCGATGCGCCCGTCCCACAGGAACGAGAGCCCGCCGAACATGCGCTTCTCCGTCACCGCGAGGTCGGCGCCGATCCGGTCACGGACCCGCTGCGCGAGGACCTGGTCGTAGGCCATGGACCCATCGTGGCGCGCGCCACCGACAGCTGCTCCCGAAGGCCCCACCGCCTGCGTCAGTGGCCGAGTTCGAGGACGTCGCGCGGGTCCGGCACCCCGTCGAGCCGGGGGTCGTCGACGGTGACGTGCTCGACGTGCGTCGCCAGTCGCCGGAGCTGGCTGAGGGTGCCGAGGGTCGGCAGCCGGTACCGCACGCCGTCAGGCCACAGGTCGCCCCGATGTTGACACAGCCGGCGCACTCGTCCCCCGCGAGAGCTACGGCGAAGTGTCCACGCCGGGGTGACGAACCCGAGATGCCCGATCCGTAGCGTTCCTGGCAGGCGCGGCAGACCGGCCGCGGGAGCTCGGAGAGGGAGTCGACATGAAGAACGTGGTCCTGAGGACGGTCGTCCAGCTCGCCGGTGTGGCAGCGGTCTCCGCCGTCGGCAACCAGGTGGCGACCGCGCTGGATGGGCACGGGTGGGCGGTGCTCGTCGTCGGTCTCGCGACGGCCGCCGCGGCGCTCGTCGTGTACCGGGCGCTGGTGCGGTGGACGGAGCACCGCGCGGCGGTCGAGGTCGGGCCGGGCGGACGCGGGCGGGGTCTCGCGATCGGCACGGGCGCCGGCGTCGCGATGTTCGCGGTGGTCATCGCCGTCCTCGCGCTCCTCGGCGACTACACGGTGCACGGCGCGCACCTGACGGCGGGCGTGGCGGGGTTCGTCGGGCTGATGGCTGCCGCGGCCGTGACCGAGGAGCTCATGTTCCGCGGGGTCCTGTTCCGGGTGCTCGAACGGGGCCTCGGCACGTGGCTCGCACTGGCTGCGACGTCCGTCCTCTTCGGTGCGCTCCACCTGGTCAACCCGGACGCGACCTGGTGGGGGGCGCTCGCGATCGCCGTCGAGGCGGGCGGCATGCTGGGTGCCGCGTACGTCGCGACACGAACCCTGTGGTTGCCGATCGGGCTGCACTTCGGGTGGAACTTCGCCGAGTCCGCGATCTTCAGCACGGCGGTCTCCGGGAACGGCGCGAGCCACGGCTGGCTGGACGCCACGACGTCCGGCTCGACGCTCGTCACCGGCGGCACCTTCGGACCCGAGGCGGGGCTGCCCTCGATCGTGGTCTGCCTGGCGGTCGCCTCGGCGCTCCTCGTCGTCGCACGGCGACGCGGGCGGATCGTTCCGCGGACGACGCGCGCGGGCCGGCTCGCCGGCGTCGACGGCTTCCCGGCCGTCTCCACCTTGGCGCGCTGACCGCTCTCGCTCGTCGTCCCGGGTCCGGCGTCGTCTCGACGCCACGACCCGGGACGTCGTCGTCCGGCGGTCTCGGGACCTGACGGGTCAGGGGCGCAGCAGCCCCTCGGCGACGGCCGTCGCCATGGACGGCGCGAGCGGGAGCCGCGGCACCAGCGTCGTCTGGAACGCGTGGTACAGGTCGGCCTTGCCCGGCCACACGGTGCCGGCGGGCTGGTTCGACGGGTCGAGCTCGTGGAACCAGGACCCGTTCTCGTGGTCGAGGACGTGCCGGTCGGCGTAGTCCCACCACCGCGCGTAGAGGTCGGCGTACCGGTCAGCCGCGGCCTCGTCGCCGGCCCGCGACGACCGCACCTGGAGCGCGGCGGCCGTGTTGACGGCCTCCGCGACGACCCAGTGCATGCGCTGCCGGACGACGGCCTTGCCGTCCCAGTCGGTCGTGTAGACGAACCCGGGGGCGCCGTCAACGTCCCAGCCGTCGGCGACGGACCGGTCGAAGAGCGCCGCGGCGGCCGCGTACCAGTCCACCTGGGAGGACGACCCGACGCCGTCGAGCGCCGCCTCCAGGTGCAGGAGGAGCCGCGCCCACTCGAGCCCGTGCCCGACGGTCGCCCCGAACGGCTTGAACGGGTCGTCCGGACGGTCGCGGTTGAGCTCGAGGTCCGGCACCCAGTCAGGCCCGAAGTGCTCGGGGATCCGCCACTCGTGGCTCTCCGCCTGCCCGACGACGAACTCCGCGATCCGCGCGGCCCGCCGGAGCCACGCGGGGTCGCCCGTGACGTCGGCCGCCGCGAGCATCGCCTCGACCGAGTGCATGTTGGCGTTGACGCCGCGGTACGGGTCGAGCGTCGTGAACGCCGTGTCCCAGGTGTCGACGCTGAGCCCGGCCTCGTCGTCCCAGAAGCGCTCCAGGTACACCCGGGTCGCCTCGTCGAGGAGGGCGCGGGCGCCGTCGAGCCCGGCCCGGACCGCGGACGTCGCGGCGAGCACGACGAACGCGTGCTGGTACGCCTCCTTGCCCTCGGAGTGCGTGCCGTCGGGGTACGTGGTCCCGTACCAGCCGCCGTTCTCGACGTCGCGCAGCGGCGCGTCGGGGCCGACGAGCCCGTCGAGCGCGCGTTGCGCGACGTCGCGGGCGCCGGGGATGCCGAGCAGGTGCCCGAGCGAGTAGACGTGCACCGTCCGACCGGTGATCCACGTCTGGACGCCCCGTTCGGTCTCGGGTCTTCCGACCGCGTCGAGCCAGTACGCTCCCCCGCCGGGCGCGGCCGTCCGGCGGCCGAACGCGAGCAGCGACTCGGCGTGCTGCTGGAGCCACGCGCGGTGCGTGGGGAGGTCGGTCCAACGGGTCATGCGGGCACTCCTTGGCATTCGTTGTGTGACAACGCTGTCGAAACCCTAGCGGACGTCAGTGGGCCGAAACTGACAACGCCCTGTCAACGATGTCGGGGGCAGGGCCAGTGAAACGCTTAAGTCCTTGGCTCGTCAAGCCTGAGCCAGCTCGTTCACCCGGCACACCCGGGCGCCGGGTGAGAGCGCGACCGTCCGTCTAGGTCACGGACGGGTCTGGGGAGGTCCGGTCGTGCCGCGGAGCCGGAGGGTCGGCGTCGAGTCGAGAAAGCTACCGGCGGGCCGGCCGTCGAGGCGATCGAACAAGCGCCGGGCCACATGCGCGCCGAAACCTGCCACATCGTGGCTCAGCGCCGACAGCCTCGGGTAGGTGGCGAGACAGAGTGGCGAGTCGTCCCAGGCGACGATCGAGAGCTCCGACGGGACGCCGAGCCCCAGCTCGCTCGCGACCCCGAGCCCCGCGAGCGCCATCACGTCGTTGTCGTAGAGGAACGCCGTCGGATGCTCGCCGCCGCCCGTCAGGACCGCGCGGGTCACGGCGGCGCCCGCCGCCGGCGTGTAGTCCGTCTGCACGACGACGCCGTCGACCCCCAGCCGCTCGGTCTCGTCGCGGAACGCCGCGTCACGGATGAGCGTGTGCGCGTACCCCTCAGCGCCGCCGACGCGCACGACGCGCCGATGACCGGCCTCGTGGAGGTACCGCACCGACTCGCGGACGGCGGTCGCGTCGTCGGTCCACACGTTCATGAGCCCGCGCGCGAGGGTGGGATGCCCGACGACGACGGCCGGCAGCCCGTCCGGCTCCGCGAGCAGGCGCACGCGCGGGTCGTCGACGCGCGGGTCCACGAGGACCACGCCGTCCACGCGCCGCGCCGCGCGCCAGGTGCGGTAGGTGGCGACCTCCACGTCGAGACTGGGAACCACCTGCAGCAACAGCCCGTACGAGCGCTTCTCGAGCTCGGACTCTATGCCCGCGATGAACTGCATGTAGAACGACTCGGAGCCCAGGGCGCTCGGGTCGCGGGCCAGCACGAGTCCGACCGTCTCCGTGCGTGCGCCGGACAGAGAGCGGGCCGCCGCGGACGGTTGCCAGCCGAGCTCTCCCGCGACCGCGAGAATCCGCTCCCGGGTCGCCTGCGAGACACCGGGACGGTTGTTGAGCGCGTAGGAGACCGCGCCCGTCGAGACCCCCGCACGGCGGGCGATGTCGGCGATCGTGATCCGGCCCACGGTGTCGCTCACTCTCCGCTCGAGCGTCGGACGCGAGTCTCGCACCTGACCGGGTCAGCGTATCCGCGCGCGTCAGGACGACGCGCCGGCCCGCAGGTGGAACGAGCCCCACGTGCGCCACGGACGCCAGGCCTCGGCGACGTCGTCGAGGTCGCGTCCGGGGTAGTGCTCGGCGACGATCGCCCGCAGCCGCCGCTCGGAGGTCGGCACCGCGTCGGGCACGTTCGCGCCGCGCAGGACGACGAGGTCCGCCGCGAAGGGACCGAGACCGTGGATCTCGGCCACCTCGCGACGGGCCTCGTCGGGGTCGAGGGCGCGCAGGGAGAGCGTGTCGAGGCGCCCCTCGAGCGCGGCACCTGCGACCGCGCCGAGGTACTCGGCCTTCCGTCCCGGCAGGTCGAGGCCCGGGGCCAGCTCGCGCAGCCGTGCGGGGGCCGGGAAGGCGCCGTCGTCCCCGTGCCGCTCGACGAGCCCGGCCCGCAGCCGCGCCGCCTGGCCCATGCTGATCCGCTGCGACAGCACCGCCCACGCCGCCGCCTCGTACGGCGAGTGGAAGCCGCACGGCCGCAGGCCTGGGAGCCGCTCCTGCACCGTGCCGACCACCGGGTCCCGGCGTCCGACGTCGGGCCACGTCGTCGCGTCCAGGTCGAGTGCGAGGAAGCGCGCCACCTGGGCCGCAGCCGCGTCGAGGTCGCCGTCACCCTTCACGACGACGCGCGCGACGCCCACGTCCGCGCTCGACTCCCCCTGGGCCACCTCGGCTGCCGCGTGCGACCAGTCCGACTCGACGCGGAACACCGTGCGGAGGTGCCCGTCGCCGGCCTGTCCGGGCAGGGCTGCTGGGGCGAAGCCCTCCCAGAACCGCCGGCTCGTCGCGAGCGACCACGGCCCGCGGACATCGAGCCGGACCTCGTGGCGCGCCGTCACGACGCGGCGTCTTCCGTCGGCTCGGGCGCGGGCGCCTTGAGCTCGTAGACCTTGAACAGCACGGCGTTCGGGACGCCGAGCACCTCGCCCTGCGCGGCGGTCGCGCCGGTGAGCATGTCGCGCGGTGCGGGGTGCCAGGGCAGGGCGGCGAGGTACTGCTCGTGCGCCTCGAGGGAGCGGATGGCCCGCTCGAGCGGCTCGCCCGACACGTCGACGCCGTGCGTCGGCGCGGGATGCCCCATGACGACGAGCCGGTCCGCGCCCCACTTCGCCAGCCCGGCGTCGGCGAGGTCGCGGAAGACCCACGTGTTGTCGGCGTCGCGCACGCCGTCGACCGCCGCGAGCCCGGCCGCGCGGTGGTCCGCCTGGTTGAGACCCCACGGGGTCTCGGTCTCCCACGTCATCAGCACGACGGTGTCCGGGCGGAACCGGCGCACCGCGCGCGCGACGTCGTGGCGCAGGTCGAGCCCGTGGACGAGCGTGCCGTCGGGGTGGTCGAGGATCTCGAGCTCTTCGACCCCGACCTCGTCGCACGCGCGCTGCTGCTCGCCGGCCCGGACACGCCGGGTCTCGTCGGGGTCCATGCCCTCGATCCCGGCCTCTCCGCCGGTGAGCAGGAGGTACGCGGCGGTGGCGCCGCGGTCCACCCAGCGCGCGACGACGGCGGACGCGCCGTACTCCATGTCGTCCGGATGGGCGACGACGCACAGCACGCGCCGGACGGCGTCGTCGTCGAAGGTCGTGAGCCCCGTGGGGGCGTCGGGCGTGGTCACGCCGTCATCGTGCCACCGGGGAGCGGGCGGCGCAGTGCGCCGAGCAGGGCGGCGACCGCGGGGACCCGCTCGACACCGGTCCGGTGGACGGCGTGCAGGCTGCGCCCGTCGAGCCCGGTGACGGACCGCGTCGCGACGTGCGGGTGGCGGTACGCCTCGAGCGCCGTCCGGGGCAGCGCGGCGACCGCGAGCCCGCGCGCCACGATCTGTTGCACGACGACGTAGTCGTCCGTCTCGTGCCGGACGCGCGGCGCGAAGCCCTCCGCGGCCGCGGCGGCGACGAGGTGCTCGCGGCAGCGCACGCACCCGGCGACCCAGTCGTCGTCGGCGAGGTCGGCGAGGCGGAGGCTCGCCTCGCCCGCGGCCGGGTGCGCCGCGGGCAGCACGACGTCGACCGGGTCGACGCCGAGCGCGATGCCGCGCAGGTCGGAGGGCACCCCGGGCGCCTCGGCGTAGCCGAAGGTCAGGGCGACGTCGACGTCCCCCGACCGCACGAGCTCCACGGCCTCGGGCGGCTCGGCCTCGACGAGCCGCACGTCGACGCCCGTGGTCGCGGCGAGCCGCTCGAGCGCCGGGGGCACGAGCACGGCCAGCGCGGACGGGAACGCCGCGAGCCGGACGCTGCCCGCACCGAGCGCGGCCAGCTCGCCGACCTCGCGCGCGGCGGCGTCGAGGTGCGCGGCGATCGCGTCGGCGTGCAGGACGGCGGCGCGCCCCGCTTCCGTGAGCGTCACCCCGCCGCTGTGGCGGAGCAGGAGCGGGGTGCGGGCGCTGCGCTCGAGCGCCTGGAGGTGCTGCGAGACGGCGGGCTGGGTCCAGCCGAGCGCGCGGGCGCCCGCGCTCATCGACCCCGCCTGCGCGACGGCCCGCAGGATGAGCAGGCGTCGCGGGTCGAGAGGCGGCGGGTCGTCCGACCCGGTCGCGGGAGCCGTGGGGATGCTCGTCATGCTCCAAGCATCGCTTATGGACGGGCGCAGCAACACGGGGATTCCGTGATGGTCCCGCGCCCGGGAGGCTGGTCACATGGCCTTCACCGACGCAGCGACCTCCTCCGCCGCCCCGACCCTCGGCATCCTCGGCGGCATGAGCTGGCACTCGACCGCCGAGTACTACCGGCTCCTCAACACGGCTGTCGCCGAGCGGCTCGGCGGGCACCACAGCGCGCGGCTCCTCCTTGCTTCCGTCGACTTCGACGACGTCCGGCGTCTCCAGGTCGACGGCGACTGGGACGGCGCGGGCGCGCTCCTCGCCGAGCGGGGCGTGGGGCTCGAGCGCGGGGGCGCGGACGCCGTCCTCATCGCGACGAACCTCATGCACAAGGTCGCGCCGGCGGTCGAGGCCGCGGTGAGCGTGCCGCTGCTGCACATCGCCGACGCCGTCGCCTCCGCCGCACGCTCGCGCGGGCTCACCCGGCTCGGCGTGATCGGGTCGGGCTGGGTCATGACGGAGTCGTTCTACTGCGAACGGCTCGCGCGGCACGGGATCGAGGTCGTGCGGCCGCCGTCCGGGTGGGACGACGACGCCGCGACCGTCGACCGCGTCGTCTTCGACGAGCTGACCCAGGGCGAGGTGCGCGCGGAGTCGAGGGACGCCGTCGTGCGGGTGCTGGACCGGCTCGCCGCCGCGGGCGCCGAGGGCGTGGTGCTCGGGTGCACCGAGCTCGACCTGCTGCTCGACGAGGACGCCTCGCCCGTGCCGCTCGTCGACTCGACCGCCGCGCACGTCGACGCCGCGGTGCGGTTCCTCCTGGGCTGACCGCCCGCCGACCTCGTTCGCCGACCTCGTTCGCCGAGCAAGCGGATCTCGCGCCGAGCAAGCAGGTCGAGGGTGCTTGGTCGGTGCGTGACCCGCTTGCTCGGCGGGGGTTGTGGATGGGCGGACGGCGGGGCGTGGCGGCTCTGGTACCTTCGGCGCGCCGCGCGACCGCACGGCACCCCTGACCCGAGGACGAGGACATGGCCGCCGAGGACATCCTGACCACCGCCCACCCCGCGCAGGCGCGCGACCTGACCTACGGCGTGTTCGCGTCGGAGGGCTGCGAGGTCAAGCCCCTCGACGAGTTCTCGGCGCAGGTCGTGCGGGGCTCCGCGTCGATGACGGCGCTGTTCGGCGCGTTCGCCGGCAAGAACCGTCAGCACCTCAAGTACACGGTCCAGGTGTTCGCCGCCCCCGACGGCAACGGCTCCGTCGTGCGGATCGACCGCGGCAACACGGGCGCGATGGCGGGCGCGGTCGGCGTGGCCCGCGCACGCAAGGCCTTCACGGAGTGGCAGGGCCGCGTGAGCGCCGCACTCCCCCGCTGACCCGGGGCCGGCGGGCCCCTCAGGGCCAGAGGAGCCCCGCCCGCCACTCCCGCCCGACGGCGTCGCGCTCGTACGACCAGCGGACCGCCCCACCGCCGCTGACGGCCTGCCAGAACTCGACCCGCACGGCGTCGACGGCGTAGAGCGCCCACGCCGGGTCGACGAGGTCCGGGTCGGCCCGGACGCGGGCCAGCGACGCGTCGAACGCGTGCGCGAGCTCGGCCCTCGAGCCCAGGGCCTCGCTCTGCCGTCCCACCAGGGTGGCCGCGCGGGAAGCCTCGGGGCGGGCCGAGAAGTCGGCTGCCGCGGCGTCGTCGGGCAGGCGGCGGACGGCACCCTCGACCCGGACCTGGCGGCCGCGCGTGGGCCAGAAGAACGTCATCGCGGCGTGCGGGTTCGCCTCCGCCGCGCGGGCCTTCGGGCTGGTGCGGTGCGTCGCGAAGAGCCACGACGCGTCGTCGGTGACGTCCTTGACGATGAGCGTCCGGGCGCGGACGACACCGGCCGGGTCCGCGGTCGCGAGGACCGCCGCCTGGGGCGTCGGCGCGCCCGCCGCGAGGGCTTCCTCGAACCAGGCGACGAAGAGCGTGCGAGGGTCGGCCGGGGCGTCGGCGGGGTCGTGCTCGGGGTCGAAGCGCGGGAGGTCGGGCGGGAACGACGGCAGCGCGCGCAGGCGCTCACGGAGCTCGGTCACGCCCTCATCCTGCCCGAGCTCGCCGAGGTACCCCGGCATCCGGGGTACCTCGCGAAGTAGTACGGCATCCCGAGTACCTCGCGAAGTAGTACGGCATCCCGGGTACCTCGCGAAGTAGTACGGCATCCCGGGTACCTCGGCGAGGTACCCCGGATGCCGTACTACTTCGGGGAGGGGCGGGAGGGGCGGGTGATGCGCTCGAGGGTCACGACCACCGACTCGTACGGCTTGCCGGTGTCGTGCTCGAGCCCGAGCTCGCAGGTCCGGTTCGCCGACACCCATGCCTCGGCGTCGACGCCCGCGACCTCGGCGGCTTCCTCGAGGGTCGCGGTCTCAGTGAGCTCGGGGTGGAGCATCGCGCGGTCGCCGGCGGTCCCGCAGCACGTCGCGACGACGGGCTCGACGACGTCGTCCGCGACCACCGCCGCGAGCGCCCGCAGGTCGTCGGCGATGCCGAGGGTGTGCATCGAGCACGTGGGGTGCACGACGACGGTCCCGAGCCGCGCCGCCTCACCGAGCCCGGGCAGGACCTCGCGCCGCACCCAGGTGGTCGCGTCGACGACGGTCAACGCGTCGTGGAGCGCCCGGTGGGCGGCGTCGAGGTGCGGCACGACCTCCTCGAGCACCCCGAGCGTGCAGGACGCGGCGTCGACCACGACGGGCAGCCGCCCGCCGTCGGACCAGCGGTGCAGGTCCTCGACGAGGCGCGCGGCCATGAGCCGGTTGCCGGCGTCGAGCCCCTTGGACTGCCAGATCGTGGCGCAGCAGTCGTCGCCGAGGTCGTCCGGGATCCAGAGGTTCTTGCCGGCCCGCTCGGCGAGCGCGACGAGCGCCTGGGTGACCGTGAGGGCGCCGGACCCGGGTGGCGGCCCGAAGATCCGGTTGATGCACGCCGCGAACAGGACGGCGTCGGCGGTCTGCTGCGTCGCGCGCGTCGCGGGAACCCGCGGCGCCGGCCCCGGGATCGCGTTCAGCCACCGCGGCACCAGGTCCTCGCCGAGCAGCGCCCGCCCGGCGTTGGTGACCCCGGCGAGCGCGGCCTCCCCGGGGGCGCCCAGCCCGCGCCGGACGACGTCCGCCGCCCCGACCGCGACCCGCGCCCCCGCGGAACCCACGCCCCAGCGTCGCGCGAGCCCCTCCCCGACGCGCTGCGCCGTCGGGGACCAGGCATCCCGCCGGATCTGCTTCATGACGTGCCCGGTGTCGATGTCGACGGGGCACGCGATCGCGCACGAGCTGTCCCCCGCGCACGTGTTCACCCCGGCGTACTCGTACTCGTCGACGAGCGCCGCCTCGACCTCGCCCGACCACCCCTGCCGCGCCATCTCGCGCTGCAGGACGATCCGCTGCCGCGGCGTCGTCGTGAGGTTCCGGGACGGGCAGACGGGCTCGCAGAACCCGCACTCGATGCACCGGTCGAACTCGGAGCCCAGCGTCGGCATGGTCTTGAGGTCCCGGAACGCGACCTCGGGGTCGTCGCTCAGGAACACCCCGGGCGCGAGGATCCCGTGCGGGTCGAGCGCGCGCTTGACCCGCCACATGAACCCGACGGCGTCCGCCCCCCACTCCCGCTCGATGAACGGCGCCATGTTCCGTCCCGTGCCGTGCTCGCCCTTGAGCGAGCCGTCGTACCGGTCGACGACGAGCGCCACGAGGTCCGTCATGAACGCCCGGTAGGTCGCGACCTGGTCGGGCTGGGAGGCGTCGAGGTACAGGTAGAAGTGCACGTTTCCCGCCGACGCGTGCCCGTTGACCGCGCCGAGGAACCCGTGCTTCACGAGCAGCGCCTCGAGGTCGCCGCACGCGTCGGCGAGGCGGGCCGGCGGGACGACGACGTCCTCCGTGATGAGCGCGGTGCCGTCGGGGCGTGCGGCGCCGATGATCGCGAGCAGGCCCGAGCGCACGGCCCAGTAGCCGTCCGCGACGGCGGGGTCGCGTGTGAAGTCTCCGCCGATCGCCGCCCCCGGCGCCGGTGCGCCCCCGGCAGCGCCGGCCCCCTCGCCCCGCCCGACGACGGCCCTCGCCTTCGCCTCGAACGCGTCCAGCGCTGCGTCGTCTTCGGCGCGGACCTCGGTGAGGATCGCGGCGTCGGTCGCGTCGGCGTCGAGGGACGCGACCCACGCGGGCGCGCCGGCCGTGCGGGCGGCCGCCCGCAGCGACGCGGAGTCCATGATCTCGACGGCCTCGGCGCCTGCGTCGTTGAGCCCCGGGACGACGGCCGCGGCATCGTGCAGCGTCGCGAACCGGAACAGCGCCGTCGTGCGCCGGCGACCGAGCGGGACGGTCCGCCAGACGGTGTCGGCGACGAACGCGAGCGTCCCCTCCGACCCGACCGCGAGCCCGCGCAGCGTGGCAGCGTTCGAGTCCTCGTCGAGGAACGCGTCGAGGTGGAAGCCGGACGTGTTCTTGATCGAGAACTTCGCGCGGATCCGGTCGGCGAGGGTCCGGTCCGCGCGCAGGTCGCGGCGGATCGCGTCGAGCTCGGCGCACAGCCCGGGCTCGGCGGCGCGGAGCCGCTCGTCGGCGTCGACCGCGCCGGTGTCGACGACGGTCCCGGACGCGAGCACCAGCGTCGCCGACTCGAGCGTGTAGTACGAGTTCCGGACGACGCCGCACGTCATCCCGCTCGCGTTGTTCGCGACGACGCCCCCGATCGTCGCCGCCGCCGAGCTCGCCGGGTCGGGGCCGAGCTTGCGGCCGTGGCGGCGCAGGAGCGCGTTCGCGCGGGCCGTGATGTGGCCGGGCCGGGCGCGGAGCCGCACACCGGTGCCGTCGGCGTCCTCGAGCACCTCCGCGCCGGTGAAGTGCCGGCGCACGTCGACCAGGACGTCGTCGGACTGGGACTGGCCGTTGAGGCTCGTCCCGCCCGCGCGGAACGTGAGCCCGTGCCCGCTCGCGCGCGCCCACCGGACGAGCCGGACGACGTCGTCGGTGTCCCGCGCGACCACGACGACGCGCGGCACCAGCCGGTACGGGCTCGCGTCGGACGCGTAGCGCACGAGGTCCAGGGGGCTGTCGAGGACCGCGCGGTCGTCACCGAGGAGCGCGCGGAGGTCGGCGGCGACGCGCGCGCCCGACGCGTCGAGCACCTCGGTGCCCGCGCGGCCCGGCATCGGGGCTGCGGGCGGCCGGGCCAGACCTCGCCGGATGTCCGACCCGATCGACCCGCGCATGCTTCAGTCCTTCCGGCCTCGTCGTACGACGACGGTCACGCCGTACAGCACGACGCCCACCGCGACGATGATGCCTCCCCGGAGCCAGACCTGCGCGGTCTGCCGCGACATGAGGACGACGCACGAGATCGCGGCGAGCACCGGCAGGACCGTCCACGCGCGGAAGTGGTCGTGGTCCACGTGGTCGCGGCGCAGGACCAGCACCGCGACGTTCGTGCTGAGGAACACGACGAGCAGCAGCAGCACGACCGTCTCGGCCAGCGTCGCGATGCTGCCGGTCGCGGTCAGCGCCATCGCGACGCCGGTCGTCACGACGATCGCCACCCACGGCGTCCCCCGGCCGGGCAGCACCTTGGCGAACACCGCGGGCAGGAGGCCCTGCGCCCCCATCCCGTACGCGAGGCGGCTCGCCATGATCATCGTGAGCAGCGCGCCGTTCGCCACGGCGACGAGCGCGATCAGGCTGAACAGCCACGACGGGATGGCGACGCCCGTGGCGTCGATGACGGCCAGCAGCGGGCCGGTGGTGCTGGAGAGCTCGTCCGCGGGCAGCGCCGCCGACGCCGCCGTCCCGACGAGGACGTAGAGCAGCCCCGCGGTGCCGAGGGCGCCGAAGAGCGCCCGCGGGTACGTGCGCGTCGGGTCCTTGACCTCCTCGACGACGTTCGCGCTCGTCTCGAACCCGACGAACGAGTAGTACGCGAGCAGCGCGGCGCTGAACGTCGCCACGACGGGGCTCGTCCCCGCCGGGAACTGGGTCGCGCGGCCGAGGTCGCCGTCGCCGCGCCCCAGCATCACGCACGCCGCCACGACGACCAGCACCAGGCCGGTCGTCTCGATCATCGTCATGACGAGGTTCGCCCGGACGGACTCCTTGATGCCCCGCGCGTTGATGAGCCCCACGAGCGCGAGGAAGACGATCGCACCGAGCACCGACGGGACGTCGACGAACGTCGAGAGGTAGTCGCCTGCGAACGCGAGCGCCAGGCCCGACGCGCTGACGACGCCCGCGGCGAGCATGCAGTAGCCCACGAGGAACGAGACGACCGGCGACCGGTAGGCGCGCTCGGCGAAGACCGCCGAGCCGCCCGCCTTCGGGTACTTCGTGACGAGCTCGGCGTACGAGGCCGCGGTCAGGAGCGCGAGGAGCAGCGCCACCACCATCGGCGCCCAGGTCGCACCGCCCACCTTGCCGGCGATCTGTCCGACGAGCGCGTAGATCCCCGCGCCGAGGACGTCCCCGAGGATGAACAGGTAGAGCATCCGGCCGGAGATGTCGCGCTTCAGGCCGGACGTCGCCGTCCGCTGCGTGGTGCCGGTGTCGGCGTCGAGGCCCGTCATCACGTGACCGTAAGGACGGCCGTGGTGCTAGGCAACCGGCGCCGCCCGGCGACCTCGCGGGAGGGTCAGGCCGCGCGGCGCTCCCCCACCGGGTGGTTCGCGACGATCCGGCGCTCGGGGTCGACGGCGTCACGGACGGCCGCGAGCCGGACGAGCGTGCCGTCGTCGTAGGCGGCGTCCGCGGCCGTCGCGACCTCGGAGAAGTTGAGATAGGAGCGGCCACGGGACCAGGGCCGCAACGCGTCGACGAGCCGGACGGCGTCCACCCGGCCCTGCGCCGCGGCCTCCGGCGTCGGCGCGACGGCCACCCCGAACACCAGGAAGTCACCGTCGAGGTGCGTCAGGGCGCCGCCGTCGGCCACGGGGCGGCTCACGGCACCGCCGAGCTGGCGGACCTCCGCGGCCAGCAGGCTCGTCCCCGACTCCGGGCCCGCCGCGTCGAGGAGCGCGTCGAGGGCCTCACCGGGCAGCTCGTCGACGAGCATCGACTCGGACACCGACGGCGTCGGGCCCTCGGGGTCCATGTGCAGCCGCACGACGGCGCTCGCCGGGACCCGGCCGAAGGTGTCCAGCTCGGGCTCGAGCACACGCAGCGGAGCCAGGAGCTCGGCGGCGCGCTCGTCCGAGTCGAGCACGGCACCGTCGACCGCGACGACCTTCCGGCCCCGCAGGAACGGGGGCAGGTCCGGCAGCGGCGGAAGGTTGAGGAGCCGCAGGCTCGTCGTGATCTCGTCCGGCGCGCCGGGAGCCCACGCAGCCCAGGCGCGAAGCACCTCGTCGGCGCGCGACCCGTCCCACAGCATCATGCCCGCCTGGACGGTGGGGAGCTCGAAGAGCTCCAGCTCGAGCGCCGTGACGATGCCGAAGCTCCCGCCCCCGCCGCGCAGCGCCCAGAACAGCTCGGCGTTCTCGTCGGCGGACGCGCGGACCGCCGAGCCGTCGGCGAGCACGAGCTCCGCCGCGACCATGCTGTTGCACGCGAGCCCGAGCGCCCGCGAGTACACGAACATGCCGCCGCCGAGCGTGTACCCGACGACCCCGACGTCCGGCGAGGAGCCGTGGAGCACCGCGAGCCCGTACCGCGACGCGGCCTCGACCACCGACTCCCAGACGGCGCCCGCACCCACCCGCGCGACGCGGCGGGCCGGGTCGATCGTCACGCCGTCGAGCGCACCCGTGCGGACGAGGACGACGCCGCTCAGGTCCTGTTCCGCTAGCGGTCCCGCGTTGTGACCCGTCCCCTGCGCCGCCACCCGGAGGCCCGACGCGCGGGCGGCGCGCACGATCGCGACGACGTCGTCGGGGGTGCGCGGCTCCGCGACGGCGGCGGGTCGCTGGTCGACCGCGACGTTCCAGGGGAGGCGGGCGCCGTCGTAGGTCGGCGAGCCGGCCGGGTGGACGGGTGCGTCCGATCCCTGCGCGGCGACCGCGGCGGCGAAGGTCGCGGTGCGCGCACCCGTAGCGGGCGGGGCGTCGGGGGCCGTGGTGCCGGGGGTCCCGGTCGTGGGGAACGTCATCGGTCTTCCTCTCGTCGGCCGCGCCGTGCGTGCTCACGGCGCGTACCTGTTCGAGAGGTGCCCGGCCGCGACGCGATACAGCGGCGAGAGATCTCACCCGCCGCGTCCGCCCAGCCGGGCCCGGGGTCAGCGGACGGGCTCGGGGACCTCCGCCCGGCGGACCGGCGCGGGGGCGGGGACCGTCACGGCGTCGGCGCGCCCGCGGGCCCGCAGGCCGTTGAGGATCGTGACGAGGTCGACGACCTCCTGCAGCAGCGCCCCGATCACCGCGGGGATCACGCCGAACGCGGCGACGAGCATGAGGAACACCGACAGCCCGATGCCCAGCCAGATGCTCTGCTTGGCGATCCCCACCGTGTCGCGGGCGATCCGGGCCGAGCGCGACACGTCCGACACCCGGTCGTGGAGGAGGACGACGTCCGCGGACTGCGACGCCGCCGTCGAGCCGCGCGCGCCCATGGCCACGCCGACGTCCGCGGCCGCGAGCACCGGGGCGTCGTTGACACCGTCGCCCACCATGAGCACGGGCCGCGGCTGCGCGGACGACACGGCCGCGACCTTGTCCGCAGGCAGGAGACCGGCACGGACGTCGTCGATGCCGACCTCCGCGGCCACGTGGTGCGCGGTGACCTGGGCGTCGCCGGTGAGCATCATGACGTGCTCCACGCCGCCGTCCCGCAGCGCGTGGATCGTGTCCGCGGCGTCGGCACGCAGGGCGTCCGCGAGGACGACCGCTCCCGCGTACGCGCCGTCGACGGCGACGAGGACGGCCAGCTCGCCGGGCTCGAGATCCGGCGCCAGGGCGTCCGGTGCGAGCGACAGCACGTACCCGACCTTGCCGACGACGACCGTCCGGTCGCGCCCGGCGTCGTGCACCCGGGCCTCGACGCCGCTGCCCACGACCTCGCGCAGGCCGTCGGCCGCGGCGGGCTCCAGCCCGCGGGCCCGGGCCCCGGCGACGACGGCGTGCGCGAGCACGTGGGCCGACGCCTGCTCGGCGCTCGCCGCGAGGCGGAGCACCTCGTCCGCCGCGCGCCCGGGAGCGGGGACGACCCGCACGACCTCGGGCGCCCCGCGCGTGAGCGTCCCGGTCTTGTCGAGCGCGACCGTCCGGATCCGGGCGAGCTGCTCGAGGGTTGCGGCGGTCTTGACGATGATGCCGTGGCGGGTCGCCCGGTTCGTGCCCGACAGGAACGCCACGGGCGCCGCGATGAGGAGCGGGCACGGTGTCGCGAGCACGAGCACCTGCGCGAACCGCATCGGGTCGCCGCTGACCGCCCACGCGATCCCCGCGATCAGCAGCGAGACGACGGTGAACGGGACCGACCACCGGTCGGCGAGGCGCACGAACTCGGGGCGGCTCTCCGCGGCTCCGCGGACGAGGTCGACGATCTGCTGGTACTGCGAGTCCGCGGCGGTCGCGGTCGCCCGGAGACGCACGAGGTCGGCACCCACGACCGTGCCCGACAGGACGTCGTCGCCCGCCGAGCGGGTCACGGGCAGCGACTCGCCGGTGAGGGAGGACTCGTCGAACACGCCGGTCGCGGTGACGAGCGTCCCGTCGACCGGGACGACCTCGCCGGGTCGCACCACGACGACGTCCCCCGCGACCACCTGGTCGGCGGGCACGCGGCGGAGCGTGCCGCCGTCGTCGAGCGTGGCCTCCTGCGGGCGGCCGGCGAGGAGCGCGGCGAGCTCCGCCTGCGCGCGGTTGCCCGCGTAGTCCTCGAGCGCCTCGCCCCCGGTGAGCATGAGGACGACGACCAGGGCCGCCGCGAAGTCCCCCACGACCACGGTGCTGACGATCGCGATGACGGCGAGCACGTCGAGCCCGACCTTGCCGTGCACGAGGTCACGGACCATGCCCCACCCCTGGCGCGCGGCCACGAGGAGGGCGAACCCGGACCCGAGCCAGCGGGCGGCGTCGTCGGCGCCCGCGAGCCACAGCGCGGCGGTGACCAGCCCGACGACGACCGTCGCCACGACCAGCGGGTACCGGCGGAGCGAGACGAGGAAGCTCATGCCTCCATTCTCGCTTTCCTGAACGTTTACTGCTAGCAAGCCAAGTCTTGCCTTACTGTATGCTGGGGGGCGGGCGGAACGGGTGAGAGCCACACGCGGGGCGGTGCGGGCGTACATCCTGGCCGTCACGCTCTGCGCCACCCTGTGCC
>NZ_JBHUWD010000052.1:0-26436 GCF_042670205.1 Luteimicrobium sp. NPDC057192
AGCTCACGGCACCCGGGTGCCGTGAGCTTCTGACAACTCCGCGCGGAACTCGGCTCAGCCCCAGACGAGGCCGCGCGCCGGCTCCTCGAGGACGGCGGCGATGTCCGCGAGGACACGCGACCCCAGCTCCCCGTCGACGAGGCGGTGGTCGAAGCTCAGTGCGAGCTGCGTGACCCAGCGCTTCTTGATCTTGCCCTTGTGGACCCAGGGCTGCTCGCGGATCGCGCCGAACGCGAGGATCCCGGCCTCGCCGGGGTTGAGGATCGGCGTGCCGGTGTCGATCCCGAACACGCCGACGTTGGTGATCGTGATCGTGCCGTCGGACATGTCGGTGGGCGTGGTCTTGCCCGCGCGTGCCGTGGTCGTGAGGTCGGCGATGGCGACGGCCAGGTCGTGCAGGCCGAGGCGGTGCGCGTCCTTGATGTTCGGCACGACGAGCCCGCGGGGCGTCGCTGCTGCGATGCCGAGGTTCACGTAGTGCTTGTAGACGATCTCCTGCGCCTCGTCGTCCCAGCTGGCGTTGATCTCGGGGTGCCGGCGCAGCGCCAGGAGCAGCGCCTTCGCGGTGATGAGCAGGGGCGTGACGCGGACGTCGGCGAACTCGCGGTCCTCGCGCAGCGCGGCGACGAGCTTCATGGTCTTGGTGACGTCGACCGTCACGAACTCGGTGACGTGCGGCGCGGTGAACGCGCTCGCGACCATCGCCTCGGCCGTGCGCCGCCGGACGGACTTCACGGGGACGCGGGTGCGGCGGGCGTCGGGGCTGACGGTGCCGCTCGCGAGCCACGGGTTGTCGTCGCCCGGGTACGTGGCGAGGGTCTCGGGGTGCGCCGCCTCGGACGCGAACGCCTGGACGTCCTCGCGCGTCACGATCCCGCCTGGCCCGGTGCCGGGGACGCTGAGCAGGTCGACGCCGAGGTCCTTGGCGAGCTTGCGCACCGGGGGCTTCGCGAGGACGCGCACGCTCGGCGCGGTGCTCACCGGCCCGGCCTGCCCGGTCGGCGCGGCCGACGGAGCAGGCGTGACGGGAGCAGCCGGCGCGGCCGGCGCAGGGGCCGACGCCTCCGCCGTCCGCCGACGACGCCGCCCGCCACCCGAGGCCGCGCCGCCCGTCCCGTACCCGACGAGCACGGCGCCGCCGCCCGCGTCCTCGGGCAGCGGCTCGGGGTCGACCTCGGCGGCCGTCTCGAGCGCGGCCGCAGCCGGGTCGCCGGCCGCGCCGGGCTCGGGCTCGCCCGCGGTCTCGATCCGGACGATCGGGGTGCCGACGTCGACCGTCGTGCCCTCGGCGACGAGGATCTCGACGACCGTCCCGTCCCACGGCGACGGCAGCTCGACGAGCGACTTCGCCGTCTCGATCTCGACGATCGTCTGGTTGACGCGGACCGCGTCCCCGGGCGCGACCCGCCACTGGACGATCTCGGCCTCGGTGAGTCCTTCACCGGCGTCGGGCAGGCGGAACTCCTGGATGGTGGGCACGGGGCGCGTCTCCGTTACGTCGTCGGGGCGGTTCGGGGGGCGGGAGAAGACCGCAGTCTCAGTGCGCGAGCACGCGGTCGACGGCGTCGAGGACGCGGTCCACGGACGGCAGGTAGTCGTGCTCGAGCTTCGCGACCGGGTAGGGGGCGTGGTAGCCGCCGACACGGAGCACGGGCGCCTCGAGAGCGTAGAAGCACTCCTCGGTGACACGCGCGGCGAGCTCGGCCCCGGGCCCGTGGAAGGCGGGCGCCTCGTGCACGACGACGCAGCGCCCCGTCTTCTTCACGCTCGCGACCACCGTGGGCACGTCGAGCGGGGACACCGAGCGCAGGTCGACGACCTCGAGGCTCGTGCCGTCCTCGTCGGCGGCGGTCTTCGCGGCCTCGAGCGCGGTGTGCACGGTCGGGCCGTAGGCCACGACGGTCACGTCGGTGCCGGGCCGGACGACGGCGGCGTGCTCGAGCGTGCGGGCCGCGGCGCCGACGCCGACGGGGGCGTCGAGGTCGACGTCGCCCTTCTCCCAGTAGCGGCCCTTGGGCTCGAGGAAGAGCACCGGGTCGGGGCTGGCGATGGCCTCCTGGATCATCGTGTACGCGTCCTGCGGGGAGGACGGGCTCACGACGCGCAGGCCCGCGGTGTGCGCGAACAGCACCTCGGGGCTCTCGCTGTGGTGCTCGACGGCGCCGATGCCTCCGCCGAACGGCACGCGGATGACGACGGGCAGGTCGATCCGACCGGACGTCCGGTAGTGGAGCTTCGCGAGCTGCGTGGTGATCTGGTCGTAGGCCGGGAAGATGAAGCCGTCGAACTGGATCTCGACGACGGGCCGGTACCCGCGCATCGCGAGACCGATCGCCGTCCCGACGATGCCGGACTCGGCGAGCGGCGTGTCGACGACCCGGTCCTCGCCGAACTCGGCCTGCAGCCCCTCGGTCACGCGGAAGACGCCGCCGAGCGCGCCGATGTCCTCGCCCATGAGCAGGACCTTCTCGTCCCCGGCGAGGGCGGCGCGGAGGCCGGCGGTGATCGCCTTCGCGAAGGGCATCCGGACGACGCCGCCCGGCACGCCCGACGACGCAGGGCTGGGCGGGCGTACGGCAGTGGCGGTCATCGGTTCCCTCCAGCGGTCGATCCGGCGCTCGCGGCGGGGGCCCCGAGCAGGCCCTCGAACGGCGACGGCGCGGGCTCGCCCGCCTCGTAGGCCTCGAACGCCGCACGCTCGGCCGCGACCTGGGCCTGCGGCGTCGCGTAGACGTGCTCGAACATGCGCGCCGTGGGCGGGGCGCCCATGGCGCGGACCGTCGTGCGGACGTGCTCTCCGAGCTCGTCGGCCTCGGCCTGGAGCTCGGCCTCGCGGGTCTCGTCCCACGCGCCGTGCTTCTCGAGGTAGGTGCGCACCCGCGCGATCGGGTCGCGACGGCGCCACGACTCCTCCTCGTCGGAGGTGCGGTAGCGGGTCGGGTCGTCGGACGTGGTGTGGGCGCCCATCCGGTAGGTGACGGCCTCGACGAACGTCGGGCCGCCGCCCGTGCGGGCGCGCTCGAGCGCCTCGTCCATGACGGCCCAGCTCGCGATGACGTCGTTCCCGTCGACGCGCACGCCCGGCATCCCGAAGCCCCACGCGCGGCGGGCCAGGGGGACGCGGCTCTGCTTCGTCGTGGGGACGGAGATGGCCCACTGGTTGTTCTGGCAGAAGAAGACGACCGGGGCGTTGTTCACGGACGCGAACCCGAGGGCCTCGCTCACGTCTCCCTGGGAGGTGGCTCCGTCGCCGAAGTAGGCGACGACGGCCATGTCGCGCGCGGCGTCGCCGGTGCCGACGAGCCCGTCGCGCTGGACGCCCATCGCGTAGCCGGTCGCGTGCAGCGCGTGCGACCCGATGACGAGCGTGTAGACGTGGAAGTTGTGGGCCGCGGGGTCCCAGCCCCCGTGGTCGACACCACGGAAGATCGGCATGACGTCCGCGAGGTCCATGCCGCGCGTCCACGCGACACCGTGCTCGCGGTACGAGGGGAACACGTAGTCCTGCTCCCGCAGCGCGCGGCCGGACCCGACCTGCGCGGCCTCCTGGCCGAGGAGCGGCGGGAACAGCGCGAGCTCACCCTGCCGCTGCAGGCTCGTGGCCTCGACGTCGAACCGCCGCACGAGCACCATGTCGCGGTACAGACCGCGGACTCGCTGTGCGGCCGGTTCGGCGTCGGTGGCGCCGGGACCGTCGAGGAGGTAGCGCGCTGCGCGCTCCCTGTAGGGGGCGTTCGTCTCGGACACGACGGGTTCGCCGTCGGGTCCGACGAGCTGGACGAGCTCGTCCTGGTGCTCGGTCACTGCTGCTCCTCACGTCGTCCGGATCGCCCGGGGATGGCGGGCGGTGCGGCGGATGCAACGACGGGACCACCGGGCCTCGTCGCTACCTACGGTTCCGTAGCCTACGCAAGCGTAAGGTACGGCGCCGTAGGGACGGGAGATGCCCGGCCGTGCGAGTTCGTCGCCCGCGTTTGTAGGTTCTCGCCAAAGGCCGCTCCGGCGACAGCCGGAGGTCCCGACGCCTGCCGGGGGACTTCCCCCGCGCGCCGCGGCGACCGGGCATCGACTCAGTGCGGGCGGCGGCGCCGGGCCACCAGCGTCAGCGCGAGCCCGATCAGGAGCAGGACGCCGGCGACGACCGCCACGGTCACGGCGTCGGCGCCCGTGACCGCGAGCCCGCCTCCCCCGCTCGACGGCGGGGCGCTGGGACCGGCGGCGGGCGACGACGGAGCCGTCGTGGGCGAGGGGCCCGCCGTGCTCGTGCCGGTCGGCGTGGGCGTCGGGGTCGGCGGCGGTGTCGGGCGCGGTGTGACCTGCAGCGTGGCCGACGCCGTGTCGTCCTCGGTGGAGGTCTGCTCCGACGACGTCGCCGTCGTCGCGGTGTTGACGTGCGTCCCGACCGTCGCGGCCTGCGCGGTGACGGTGACCGTCCGCGAGTCGCCCGCGGCGAGCGTCCCGAACGCGCAGCTCAGGTCCTGCCCGCTGACCGTGCAGCCGTCGGCCCCCGACGCCGCGCCGGGCACGACGCCCGCGGGGAACGTGTCCGTCACGACGACGTCGTCCGCAGCGCCCGGGCCCTCCTGCGTGACCTTGATCGTGTACGTGACGGTCGACCCGACGGTGACCGATCCGGGCGTCACGCTCTTGTCGATCACGACGTTCGCGGGAGCCGGCGTCGCGGTGATCGTCGCGGAGGCGGCGTTGTTGTCGATCACCGGGTCGAACGGTGACGCGTCGTCGCGGTCCGACGACGCCGTGTTCGTGAGCGTGCCCGTCTGCGTGACGCGCGCCGTGATCACGAGTCGCTCCGCCGGCCCCGCCCGCGGCTCGCGCGGAAGGGTGACGGGCGCGAGCGTCCCGACGTCCCACACCCCGGTGGCCGGGTCATAGCTCCCCGTGGACGCGTTCGACGACACGTACGCGAGGCCTGCGGGCAGGACGTCGTCGACCGTCACGTCCTGCGCGGGGTCGGGGCCCCAGTTCGTCACGCCGACCGTGAAGGTGACCTCGTCGCCCACGTGCGGGGTCGCGTCGTCCACCGTCTTGGTGACCTCGATGTCGGCCGCCGGGACGAACAGACGCGCCTGCGCCCGGTCGTTGTCGGGGTTCGGGTCGACCGCGTCGCTCTGCCCGATCGCCACCGTGTTGGTGAACGTCCCGGTGCGCTGGTCCAGCAGCACGGTGACCGTGAGCGTCTCGTCCTGCCCGTCGGTCAGGTCCCCGATGCTCCACACCCGTGTCGTGACGTCGAACGTGCCCTGGGACGCCGTGGAGCCCGTGATGTTCGCGACGATCGGGATGGGGTCGACGGCGGTGACGTCGTGGGCGGTGTTCGGGCCGTGGTTGGTCACGGTGACCGTGTAGGTCACGGTGTCCCCGGGCTGCGCGGTCGTCGGGTCGACCGACTTGGTGATGCCGAGGTCGGCCTCGCGGATCACCGTGACCGCCGCCGACGCGCGGTTGTTGGTCGGGTTCGTGTCACGCTGGTCGACCGAGTCCAGGGCGACCGTGTTCCTCTGCTGCCCGAGGTCGGACGCCGTCACGACGACCTCGCAGGTCGCAGTCGCGCCCGATGCGAGGTCGCCGACCGTCCACAGTCCGGTCGCGGGTGCGTAGGTGCCGTCGCAGTCGTCGCTCGACACGTAGGTCACTCCGGCGGGGAGCCGGTCGCGGAGCACGAGCCCGGTCGCGTCGGTCTCGGTCCCGTCCGAGGCGGGCAGGTTCGTCGCGGTGAGCGTGTAGGTCATGGTGGTGCCGAGGGGGACGGCGTCATGGTCGATCCCGGCGGGCGTGGCGACCGACTTCCCGACGGCGACGTCGAGCGGAGGCTCGACCGACACCAGCGTGGCGGAGTCGGAGTTGTTGTCGGGGGTCGGGTCGACGATCCCGGGCGCGCCCACCGTCACGGTGTTCGTCTTGGTCCCGGCCGTGTCGACGCTCGCCGTGACCTGCACGGTCGCGGAGGCGCCACTGTCGAGGTGCCCGACGGTCCACGTGAGGTCGGCGTCCACCGTCCCCTGCGACGGCGTCCCGACGGACACCACCGACATCCCGGTCGGCGGGTCGTCCGTGACGACGACGCCGTCGACCGGGTCCGGTCCGTCGTTGTGCACGACCACCGTGTAGGTCACGGTGTCCCCGACCTGCGCCGCCGTCGGGGCGACCGACTTGGTGATCGACAGGTCGGCGGTCGGGTCGACGACGCTCAGCGTCGCGGTACCCGTGTTGTTGTCGGAGTTCGTGTCCTGAGGGCTCGAGCTCGCGAGCGAGGCGACGTTCGTGAACGTGCCGTTCGTGTCGCCGCGCACGGTGAGCGTCAGCGTCGCGGCCTGCCCGTTCGCGAGCGCGCCCACGGTCCAGATCGAGGTGCTCGGGTTGAAGGTGCCGTCACCGGTTGCAGAGACGAAGGTCAGCCCGGCCGGCAACGTGTCGCGGATGGTAACCGCCGTCGCGGCGCTCGGGCCGTGGTTCGTCGCGGTGATCACGAACCGCCCCTCGCTGCCGCGCGGGATCGTCGTCGCCCCGTCGACCCTCTTCGTGACGCCGATGTCCGCGCTGGCGACCGGCGTGAGCGTCACGGAGGCCCGGTCGTTGGTGGGGTCGATGTCGGTCTGGTCCATCCCCGTCCGGACGGCCGTGTTGGTCACCGGACCGTTGCTGGTCACGGTCGCGGTGATCCGCAGCGTCGCGGTGCTGCTCGCGCCGGAGGTCCCGAGCGTGCCGACCGTCCACTCGCCCGTGGTCGGGTCGTAGCTGCCCTGGGAGGGCACGGAGCTCACGTAGGTCAGGGAGGCCGGCAGCTGGTCGGTGACGACGACGCCCGTGGCCTGGCCGGGGCCGTGGTTGGTGGCGCGGATCGTGAAGGTCACGTCCGAGCCGACCGCGGGCGTCGTGTCGTTCACGGTCTTCGTGACGCCGACGTCCGTGTTGACCCCGATCGTCGCGGTGTCGTCGTCGGTGACCTGCTGCCCGATCGTGGTCTGCGCAGTGACCGTCGCGGTGTTCGTGATCCCACCCGACGGCGCGACGTCGGCGGCCCTGACGACGTACGACCCCGTGCACGTCATGCTTCCGCCCGGCGCGAGGGTGTTCTCCGGGCACGACAGGTCCGCGCTCGCGATCCGGTCGTCGGCGAGCGCGACGTTGACGAGGCTCGAGTCGCCCGTGTTGGTGACGACGTACGAGTACTGCACGGACTGCCCGACGAGGTATGGCGGGTCGCTCGTGACGGACTTCTCGACCGTGATCGCGGAGTGGAGGGGCACCGTCACGCTCGACTCGTTCGACGTGACGGTCCCCTCGCCCGGGTCGAGCGCCGTCGCGGTCGCGGTGTTGTCCACGCGTCCCGCCGACGCCTCGGCCGCGGTCACCACGTGGCTGCCCGTGCACGTGATCGTCGCGGCGGGGTCGGGCGCGGGTGGGACGGCGACGTCCGGGCACGTGACCGTGCCGTCGACGTTGTCGTCGTCGACGGTCACGCCGTGAAGCGTCGTGGTGCCCGTGTTGGTGACCGTGTACTGGTAAGGGATCGTGTCGCCGACGCCGAGGTCGGGGGGCAGCGCGCCTCCCGTGCGGTCGACCTGCTTGACGAGCTGGAGGGCCTCCAGGGGGTCGATCGTCTGGACCACGACGTTGCGGATCAGGTGGACGTTGGTCGAGCCCCCAGTGGACGCCGAGAACCCGAACTTGTAGGTGCCGGGGAGGTTCGCGGGGGCGGGGATGTTCAGCTCCTCGACCCACGGGCCGCCCGCGGAGTACTGGACCTGGACGATCACGCGCGAGCCGCCCGCCGAGTCCGACGGCGTCACCTGGACGTTGACGGTCCGCGCCTGGTCCTCGGTGTAGTCGCTGCCCTCGAGCTGGCCGGCGAGCGTCGACGCACCCGTGCCCGACGCGGTCGAGCCCTGGAAGCAGTACCCGGTCGTCCCGCTGCCGGGCCCGCGCACGGTGATCGTGTTGATCCCGCGGGTGCCGCTCGTGCCGACCGGCGACACCTGGCCGTCCGGACAGCCCAGGCCGCGGTTCTCGCTGTCGTTGAAGAAGTTTCCGTAGACGTCCAGCCCGACCCCGACGACGCCGCCCTCCACCCCGGGAGCCAGGTTGCGCTGGGAATAGCCCATGCTCCCGCCGTCGGCGCCCGTCTCGGTCAGGTCGGTCGACCCGTCGACCAGGAAGAACCCGATGCCGTCGCCGCCCTCCGGGCCGGAGCGCGCGTACTGCCACTGCTGGAACGTGACGGACAGCCCGGCAGTCGCCGGCACGGGCCGGTTGTAGAGGATCCCGCCCGTGACGAAGCCGGCCGAGTCGGTGAGCTGGAGGAAGCCGTCGCCCGCCGCCGCCCCCATCGGCGGCGGCTGCTGGTCCCCCGTCCCCCAGTAGTCCTGGCCGCCCGTGCGGTGGGCGCTGCAGTTCGGGAGCGGGGAGCCGTCGGACGGCGTGGGCGCGTCCGCCGCCATCCCGGTGAGGCAGGCCGTCCCCAGGGGCTGCCACGCGGCGTCGGGCACGGTGGGGTTCGCGAACGTCTCGTCGACGATCGTCGTGCCACCGGTCGGCGGGTCGGCGGCCGCGCGCTGCGCGGCGGGCACCCCGATGGTCATGGACAGCACGAGAGCCGCGGCACCTACCACGGCTCCCCATCGGCCCCGTCGTCGACGTGGGAGCACACCCCCTCCTCTCCTCCCCCCCACCCCACTATCAGCGGGGCCGCGGCGCGCGGCAACAGCAAGGAAAGCCCCTGCCGCCGTCGCGGAGGACGGACACCGACCGCTCCGCCGCCACGTGTCCGCCCGCTCGCAGGGTGGCGGGGAGCCGAGCGGGTCCCGTCAGCGCCGCCAGGACGCGGCGACCCGCAGGAAGGCGTCGTTCGCCTCGCGCTCACCGATGGTCACGCGGATGCCGTCGCTGTCGTAGGGACGCACGAGGACGCCTGCCTCCCGGGCCTGGGCCCCGCGCTCCTGCGTGGCGTCGCCGAGCCCGAACCAGACGAAGTTCCCCTGCGTGGCGGGCAGCTCCCAGCCCTGGTCGCGCAGCTCGTCGAGCACCCGCGCCCGCTCGACGACGAGCGCGTCCACGCGCTCCATGAGCTCGTCCTGCGCGTGCAGGCTCGCGATGGCGGCGCGCTGCGCGAGGTCGGAGACCCCGAACGGCGTCGACACCGACCGGACGCCCGCGGCGAGGTCGGCGCGAGCGATCGCGTACCCGACGCGCAGCCCGGCGAGCCCGTACGCCTTGGAGAACGTCCGCAGCACGACGACGTTCGGGTGCGCCGCGTAGACGGCCAGACCGTCCGGCACCTCCGGGTCGCGCACGAACTGCACGTACGCCTCGTCGAGGAGCACGAGGACGTCGGAGGGGACGGCCGCGAGGAACGCGTCGAGCTCGGCGCGGTGCACCGCGGGCCCGGTCGGGTTGTTCGGGGTGCACACGACGACGACGCGCGTCCGCTCGCCGATCGCGGCCGCGAGCGCCGGAAGGTCGAGACGGCCGTCGAGCAGCGTGCCGTCGGCGTCGCGCCCCGAGGCGAGCGGGACGGGGACGAACGTCGCACCGGACACGGCGACGGCGATGGGGTACGCCTCGAACGAGCGCCACGGCACGACGACCTCGTCGCCCGGGTCGCAGACCGTCTGGAGGACGTGGGCGAGCACGGCGACCGACCCCGTGCCGACGACGATCTCGTCCGGGGAGACGGTCGTCGGGATGCCCGCGGCCGCAGCGTGCTCGGTGAGGGACGCGGCGATCGTCTCGGTGAGCTCGGTGGCGTACATGTCGGGGTAGCGGTGGGTGTCGCCCGCACCCTCCCGGATCGCCTCGAGCACCGACGGGAGCGGCGGGTACGGGTTCTCGTTGGACGAGAGCTTGAAGGTCCGCGCGCCGGGCTCGACGCGCGCGCCCGGGACGTACGGCGGCAGGGCCGCGACGGCGTGACGCAGAGGGATGCCGGACGTGCGGGGCGCGGGGGTGTCGGTGCTCACCGGCCCAGGATGCCACCCGCACCGCGGCGCGCCGAACCCTGCGCGGCGCGGGGTGCTGATGGCAGGATGTCGGGCATGTGGTTCATCGTCCGAGTTGCCGTGACGGCTTTCGCCGTGTGGCTGGCGTCGCTGTTCCTCGGCGACCACCTCTACATCGTCCCGAAGGACGCCGAGGCCGGCCAGACCATCGTGATCCTGCTCGCGGTCGGCCTGCTGCTCACGCTGGTCAACATGATCGTCAAACCGATCGTGCACGTGATCGCGTTCCCCCTCTACATCCTGACGCTCGGGCTGTTCTCGCTGGTCGTGAACGCGCTCCTGCTCATGCTGGTCGCGTGGATCACCGAGCAGACCGACTGGGGCATCCGCGTCGACGGGTTCTGGTGGGCGGTGCTGGGCGCGCTGATCATCGCGGTCCTGCAGACGATCATCAGCGCGGTCGTCCCGGGGAGCCGTCGGCGCTGACGCCGTCGGACGACCCGGTGCCCGGCGCCATGGTCGCCGCGCCGCCGCGCTCGCCCCGGAAGTACCAGGTGCGGGTCGGGGCGCCGGGCGTCCCGCCGCCCAGCGAGGCGTCGAGCTCCGTGAGCGCCCGGTCGAGCGCCGGGTCGTGCGTGGCCCGGGCCTCGGCGAGCACGCCCGCGTGGACCGCCAGCCCGTGCGTCCCGCCGCCGTAGGGCGCCGAGCCGAGCGCGCCCCGGACGACGTCGTCGTCACCGGACGCGCGCACGACGACGTGCCGCGGCCCCGCCGGGTTCGGCCCCGGGTCCAGCGACGACACGACCTCGCGGGCGTTCTCGACGTTGAGCGCGAGCGTCCCCTCCGGGACCCGGATCCCGCCCGACGGCGCCCCCGCGGTCACGAGCCCGGTGAACCGGTACCGCCGGCGCAGGGCGGGGTTCGTGACCACCCGGGTCGCGGCGATCCCGCCGAGCGAGTGCCCGACCACCACGACCGACGCCCCCTCGGGCACGACCCGGCCGAGCGCCTGCTCGACCTCGTCGGTGTAGTCGCTCGCGCGCCCGCCGACGAGGTCGAGGTCGCTCGTGAGGTCGCGCGGGTTCGCGAAGTCCCCCGCCCCGTCGCCGACGACGTTCCACGTCTGTGTGCCGGGGAGCAGCACGACGTAGCGGGCGTCGGGACCGGAGCCGACCCGCTGGATCGCCATGACGCCGGGACCCGCCTTGTTCGGCACCTCGAGGAGGTGGAGCGCGTCCTCGACCGACCCCGCGACGGGCAGGTCGGGGAGCGGCCGGTCGGGGCTGCCGTCGACGGCACCCACCGCGAGCTCCTCGACGCGCACCCCGTCGCCCCGCTGCACCTGGGCGGCGCCGTCGAACGCCCACGACGCGGCCCCGGCCACCGTCACGACCGGTGTCGAGCCCCCGGCGCCCCGGACCGGCCCGACGACGGCCGGGAGGAGCAGGTCCAGGCCCACGGCGAGGAGCTGGACGCCCGCGGGGACGGCGTCATCGAGCAGGCGGATCGCGAGGTCGTCGTGGTCCTCGTACAGCCGCGCCGCCCGCAGGACGGCGACCGCGAGCGCCTCGAGCTGGCCGAGCGCCCGTAGGACGGCGCCGTCGGCGGTGGCGACGTCGTCGAGGGCGACCGCGGTGGCACGCGCCGCCTCGGGTCCGTACGCCACGAGCCCCGGGCCGGTGCGGCCCCAGCCGCGCGGGACGCCGGTCCCGGACCACGGCACGGTGCGTCCGGCCCACGGCACCTCGCCGGTGCCCAGAGCGACGCGGGCTCGCGCGAGGTCGAGGCGCGCGTCGTCGAGCCGGCCGGACGCGGCTCGCAGCGCGACGGCCGCGTCGCGGAGCGTGTCGGTCTCCGCTGCGGTGTAGCCGCCGGTGATCGTGATCGCGTCGCTCATCAGCGTCCCCCGGCCGGCCGGAGGCACGACGACGCCGCGCCGGCCCGCGCCCGCTCCTCCGCCCGGCGCGCGGCGTCCGCGGCCGAGTCGAGGAGCGTCACGGCGTCGTCGACGGCCCCGAGCGCCTCGTCGACGCGGCCGTCGTAGGCGCGCGCCGCCCGCGAGACCCAGTCGACGTCGAGCGCACGTGCGGCTGCCTCGCGGGCCTCGGCGGCAGCGGCACCGGCGGCGTCGAGCGCCCGGCTCGCCGTGGCGTCGACGGCGAACGGGGGAGGGACGAACGGGGCGAAGGAGGAGGGCGTCTCGGTCACGGCCGGGACGCTACGAGCACGGCGCCGTGCGGTGCCCGGCACGGTACGCCCGCTGGGGATCCCGCGCGGCGGACGCGGCCTGGGGGTGGCGCCCGCCGCATGGGACACTGAGGTACGTGAACCTTGCCGACGTGACGCCCCCGATCGCCCTCGGTCCGCTCGACGGCCGCTACCGTCCCGCGGTCGCCCCGCTCGTCGACCACCTCTCGGAGGCCGCGCTCAACCGGGCGCGCATCCACGTCGAGGTCGAGTGGCTCATCACCCTGTGCGACGGCGTCCCCGGCGTGACGCAGGGCGCGGTCGTCCCGGGCGCCCCCGGCCTGTCCGACGCCGAGCGCGCGTACCTGCGCGGCATCCCGGAGGCGTTCGGCGCCGACGAGATCGCCGAGCTCGCGACGATCGAGCGCGAGACCGTCCACGACGTCAAGGCGGTCGAGTACTTCGTGAAGCGCCGCCTCGCGGCCGCGGCCGACGTGCTCGGAACCGACACCGTCCTGCCGGGCGTCGGCGAGCTCGTCCACTTCGCCTGCACGAGCGAGGACGTCAACAACCTCTCGTACGCGCTCATGGTCCAGGGTGCCGTGGCGTCGGTCTGGCTCCCCGCGGCGACCGCGCTGGCGGACCAGGTCGCCGACCTCGCCCGCGAGCACGCGGCCGTCCCGATGCTGAGCCGGACGCACGGCCAGCCCGCCACCCCGACGACGCTGGGCAAGGAGCTGGCGGTCCTCGCGCACCGCCTGCGCCGTCAGCTGCGCCGCGTCGAGGGCGCGGAGTACCTCGGCAAGCTCAACGGCGCCACCGGCACCTACGGCGCCCACACCGTCGCCGTCCCCGGCGTGGACTGGCCGGCCGTCTCGAAGCACTTCGTCGAGCACCTCGGGCTCACCTGGAACCCGCTCACCACGCAGATCGAGTCGCACGACTGGCAGGCCGAGCTCTACGCCGACGTCGCCCGGTTCAACCGCGTGCTGCACAACCTCAGCACCGACGTGTGGACGTACATCTCGCTCGGGTTCTTCGTGCAGATCCCCGTCCCCGGCGCGACCGGCTCGTCGACCATGCCGCACAAGGTCAACCCGATCCGCTTCGAGAACGCCGAGGCGAACCTCGAGATCTCGTCCGCGCTGCTCGACACCCTCGCCTCGACGCTCGTGACCTCGCGCCTCCAGCGCGACCTCACGGACTCCACGACCCAGCGCAACATCGGCACCGCGTTCGGGCACTCGCTGCTCGCCGTCGACAACGTCCGCCGGGGTCTCAAGGCGCTCGCCGTCGGCGACGTCGCGCTCGACGCCGACCTCGACGCCAACTGGGAGGTCCTCGGCGAGCCGATCCAGTCGGCGATGCGCGCCGCCTCCGTCGCGGGCGTCACCGGCATGGAGAACCCCTACGAGCGGCTCAAGGAGCTCACGCGCGGCCAGCGCATCGACGCCGCGCAGCTGCGCGAGTTCGTCGCCGGCCTCGGCCTGCCCGACGACGTCGCCGCGCGGCTCTCGGCGCTCACCCCCGCCACCTACACGGGCCTGGCCGAGCGGCTGGTCCGGGACTACCTGGCCTGACGCCCGGCGCCGAGGTCAGGGTTCGGCGTCGAGCGCCTCGACGAGCAGCCGTCCCCGGCGCCGCAGCAGCCGGCGCAGGTACGGCACGAGGACGAGCCGCTCCGCGATCCGCCCGAGCACGGGCGACGCGACGACGACGCGGTCCGTCATGACCGTCTCGCCGCCCTCCCGGGCGAACACGTGCTCGTGCTCGAACGACCGGAACGGCCCGGCGACCTGCACGTCGACGAACCGGCGCGGCCGCTCGAGCTCGACGACGCGCGCCGTCATGGTGAACCGCACCCCGAGGTGCCGGCCCCGCCACGTGACGGTCTCCCCCAGCCCGATCCGCCCGCTCGTCACCCCGGCGACGGCGCGCTCGCCCGTGCCGGGCATCGAGCGGACGTGCGCGTCGACGTCGAGCGCGAGGTCGAACAGCCGCTCGGCGGCGTGACGGGTCCGCGTGACGACGACGAGCTCGCTGGGCACCGGACCATCATGGCGGCTCCGGACGGGTCCGCGCCGCGCCCCGGGCGTCGGCGGCTACCTCGTCGAGCGGAGGTACTCCGTCGCGACGTAGCCGGTGTGCCCCGAGACCCGGACGTGCAGCCATCCCTTCGACGCCGCGGCGAGCGGCTGCACGGCCTTGTTCTTGGCGAGCTTCGCGACCACCGAGGACGACGTCGTCGGCTTCGACCGTAGGTTGAGCACCGTCACGTTCACGTACTTGAGCGCGTACAGGGCCTGCGCCTTGGTGGCCTTGAGGTACCGGGTGGCGACGTAGCCGGTGTGGCCGCCCGAGGTCACCTTGACCCAGCCGGTCTTCGACACGCTGCCCTGGTAGGTCACCGCGGCGCCCCGCTTGAGCTTCGCCACGACCGTCGAGGACGTCGTCGCCTTCGCCCGCAGGTTCAGGGTCGTGACCGCCACGTACCGGACGGCCTTGGGCGTCGGCTTCGTCGAGGTCGTCGGAGGGACGTAGACCTTCGACGGACCGACGTACGTCGAGTAGACCCAGCCGGACCGGGTGCCGTACCGCACGGGCAGCCACCCGCTCGACTTGGTCCCGGGCTTGGCGGCGAGCTTCGCGTTGACCGGGAGCACCGTCTTGCTGGGCGTCCCCGTGCTCGCCCCGACCCGGAGGTTGAGCCGCGTCCGCGCATAGTAGGTGCACGACGACGGCACGCTGCGCTTGAGCGCCGACGTCGCCCCCGCCGCCAGGTTCACGCCGCGCGCCTTCATGTACCTGAGCGGATCGGTCGACGACACCCCGTAGCCGCCCGGCCAGACCTCCAGGTGCAGGTGCGGGCCGGTCGCGACGCCGTTCGAGCCGACGTCGGCGATGTGCTGGCCCGCTCGGACCTTCTGCCCGGCCTTGACGTACTTCGTGGCTTTCCACATGTGGCCGTAGACGGTCGAGACCTTCTTGCCGCCGATGACGTGGTCGATGACGATCCACTGCCCGAACCCGGAGACCGCCCCGGCCTTGCGCACGACGCCGTTCGCGACCGCGTAGATCGGGGTCCCGTCGGCGGCGGCCATGTCCTGGCCGAGGTGCCAGTCGGACGCGTTCACGGTCGGCATGCAGCGCGGCCCGTAGTACGACGACAACCGGTACCTGCCGGCCTTGAGCGGCGTCACGACCTTGGTCGTGTTGGTCGGCGTGGCTGCCTCGAGCGCGGCCGAGAGCGCCGACGGCGCGAGCGCCGTCCCGCCTCCTGCGCCCGCCGGCGCCGCGCCCGCGGCGGCCGTCCCGAGGCAGCCGAAGACCAGCGCTGCGGCGACGCCGAGCCCTACCCGACGTGCCGCGAGCCCGTGCGCGCGGTGCGTGAACGCGCCCCCCGCGACGTCCCCCGAATCGTTCCGAACCATGCTGCGCCTCCCCCGTCTGCGCCCTTGCGGAGCCCGCTCCGACTCGTCCTGCACGAGTCCTTCACAAGCCTTCGCAAGATAGCCCGGGGGAACCAGTTCCGCGCGCGCTGGGAGCGTTCGCGCAGGTCAGAGGCCTGTGAGGGTCAGGGGTGGCGGCGTCCCCGCAGGGCGTCCACGGCGCCGAAGCAGGCACGCGCCGCGCCGCGGCCGAGCGCGCGGCCGACGGATGCCGTCGTCGGGGCGGGAGGGAGGTCGCACGGGTCCAGGCGACGACGCGCGGCGAGCTGGACGTGGGCCGGCGGCAGCAGGTCCGACAGGTCCTGGTCGGGGCCACGGCCGGCGAGGGCCGCATCGAGGCGCAGCGAGGCGTTCGGCAGGCCGTCCGGCACGGTCATCGGTCCTCCTCGGGCTCGTCGTCGAGCCCTCGTTCTCCCCTACGTGTTCGCCCCTGCGGACCCGCGGCGCGGACCGGGGACCACACTAACCACGCCCGGCGCCGATCGCGATACCTCGAGCACCCGCCCAGGTCGGCCGCGTGCGGGACGCGACGGTCACCAGGACGGCGGGGCGAACGCGCCGTCGGGCCCGGGGAGCCACGGGTCGACGCGGACGACGGCGCGCACCGGCAGCGGACCGTACAGGTGCGGGAACCAGACGCCCACCGGATCGGCCGGGTCGCCCGGCTCCCAGCGCAGCGGCGCGTCCACGAGGGCCGGGTCGACCGTGAGGAGCAGCAGGTCGCGCGTTCCCCGGTGCAGGGCCGTCGCCGGGAGGTGCACGGTGCCGCGGTCGGAGAGGTGGACGAAACCGTCGGCCTCGAAGCCCGCCGGGACGTACGCCTCCGCGGTGGGGTCCCGGGCCGCCGCAGGGCAGAAGTGGTAGATCACGACGACGCCGCGGCGGACCGCAGCGCCAGGATGTCGCGGTGCAGGCGGGCCCGGACCTCGCGCCGCGCCGCGAGCTCGACCTCCTCGGGGTCGACGTCGACGCCCTCGGCCCGGGCCGCGGCGAGGCGCTGCTCGACGAGGTCCGCGATCTCGGCGTCGGCGGCGCGCACGAGCTCGACGACGCTCGCGTCGGACGCGCGGTACCCCTCGCCCTGGAGGAAGTGCTCGGCGGCGTGGTCGACGATCGCCGCGGCCTCGGCGACGGCGGCCCCCGAGACGTGAGGGGCACGCGCCTGGAGCGCCGCGAGGTCGTAGAGGAGGACGCCGTCGACGTCGGCGACCTGGGGCGCGACGTCGCGCGTGAGCGCGAGGTCGAGGACGACGAGCGGGCGGGTCGTCGCGTCGTCGCCCGCGGCCTTCGCCGCACGGGCACGCGCGCCGAGCACGTGCGCGGCGTCGAGGGCGGGCCGCAGGGACGCGGTCGGGTCGCCGACGCGCCCGCCGCCCGAGCACGCGACCACGAGGTCGACGTCCTCGAGCTCGACGAGGAGGTCGTCGGCGGGGCGGACGTCCACGCCGTCCGCCGCGTGCGAGGCCACGAACGCGTCGGCCCGGCCGGACCGCGAGAACACGCGGACGTCCCGGACGCCGCGGGCGCGCAGCGCCGCGAAGCTCGCGCCCGCGTAGGAGCCGGTGCCGACGAGCAGCGTGCGGACCTGCTCCCACGGCGGCAGGTCGGCGCCCGCGAGATCGAGACCCAGCGACACGAGCGAACGGCCGGCCGCGCTGAGCGCCGTCTCGTTGCTCACGCGCTTGGACGCGCGCGCCGCCGCCTGGAAGAGCCGCTCGAGCGGCGCCGTCGTCGTGCCCGCCGGGCGGGAGGCCTCGAGCGCGCGCTTCACCTGCCCGGCGATCTGCCGCTCGCCCACGACCATCGAGTCCAGGCCCGACGCCACCGAGAACAGGTGCCGCGCGACGTCCTCGCCCGCGCGGACCGTGAGGGCGGCGTGCGCCTCGTCCGGCGAGAGAGTCGACGACGACGCCACCACGCGGGCGACCTCGCGCGCCGCGTGGTGGCGGGCCAGTCCGTTCACGGGACCGCCGTCGGCCTGCTCGACGACGTCCACGTACACCTCGAAGCGGTTGCACGTCGCGAGCACGACGGCACCGCTGATGGGGTCGCACCGCACCAGGTCCGACTCGACGACACGGTGCGCGCCCGACGAGAGGCGCTCAAGGGTCTCCAGGTCGAGGTCGTGATGACTGGCGGTGAAGGAGAGCAGAGGCACAGTGCTTCGATTGAAGCACCGCGGCCCGGTCACGGCACAATCGAAGGGTGACCCCCAGCAAGCCCCTTCCCGACGCGCACCCGCTCGCCTCCAGACGCACCGCCGAGGCTCCGCTCGTGCGCGCCCTGCGCGGCGACCGCCCCGCGGCGACCCCTGTCTGGTTCATGCGCCAGGCAGGGCGGTCGCTCCCCGAGTACAAGGCCGCGCGCGAGGGCACGACCATGCTCGAGTCGTGCCTGAATCCCGCTCTGAGCAGCGAGATCACGCTGCAGCCGGTGCGTCGGCACGGTGTCGACGCGGCCGTCTTCTACTCCGACATCGTGGTGCCGCTGCTCCTCGCCGGGGTGGGTGTGGAGATCCAGCCGGGCGTCGGCCCGGTCATGGACCAGGCCTACCGCACGGCCGACGACGTCGCCCGGCTCGTCGAGCACGAGCTCACCTGGGAGGCGCTCGCGCCCGTGCGCGAGGGGGTCGAGACGACCGTTTCCGAGCTGGGTGAGATTCCTCTCATCGGGTTCGCCGGCGCCCCGTTCACGCTCGCCGCGTACCTCGTCGAGGGCCGCCCGTCGCGCGACCACCTCGCCGCCCGGACCCTCATGCACGCCGACCCCGAGACGTGGTTCCGGCTCGTCGAGTGGGCCGCCGACCTGACCGGGACGTTCCTGCGCGCGCAGGTGCTCTCCGGCGCGAGCGCGGGCCAGCTCTTCGACTCGTGGGCCGGCGCGCTGTCGCTCGACGACTACTCGCGCTACGCGCTGCCCGCCTCGTCGCGCGCGCTCACGCACGTCACGGACCTCGTCGTGCCGTCGTCCGGGCCGGAGCCCGCGGGCGTCCCCCTGGTCCACTTCGGCACCGGCACCGGGCACCTGCTCGAAGCCATGCGGCACGCGGGCGCCGGCGCGATCGGCGTCGACTACCGCACGCCCCTCGACGAGGCCGCCAAGCTCCTCGGCGGCACGACGCCGCTCCAGGGCAACATCGACCCCGCTCTCCTGTTCGCGCCGTGGGACGTGCTGGAGGCGCACGTGCGCGACGTCGTCGAGCGCGGGAAGTACGCGCCCGCGCACGTCGTGAACCTGGGCCACGGCGTCCCGCCCGAGACGGATCCCACGGTCCTGACCCGCGTCGTCGAGCTCGTCCACTCGCTGTGACCCCGCTGCCGCGCCACCCCCTCGCCGAAGTACCCCGGCCGCCGGTCTATCTCGCCGAAGTAGACCGGCCGCCGGTCTATCTCGCCGAAGTAGACCGGCGGCCGGGGTACTTCGCGAGCTCGGGGGTGAGCGGACGTGGCTGAGCGGTGGGACGCCGTCGTGCTCGGCGCGGGCGTCGCGGGCCTCACCGCCGCGCACGACCTCGCGCGGGGCGGGGCCCATGTGCTCGTGCTCGACGCCGCCGACCGCCCGGGCGGCACGGTGGACGGCGCGACGGTCACCGTCGGGGACGACCGCACGGTCGCCGTCGACGTCGGCGCGGAGTCCTTCGCGACCCGCACGTCCGCGGTCGGCGACCTGGCGCGCGAGCTCGGGCTGACCGTCGTCGAGCCCGACCCGCGCGGCGCCTGGGCGTACGCGGGCGCGGGGACCGAGGACGACCCGGCGCGCGCGCTCCCGCTCCCCCGCACCGCGACGCTCGGCATCCCGACCACTCCGTGGGGCGCCGACGTGCGCCGCGTGCTCGGGCTCGGCGGCGCCGTCCGCGCGTGGTGGGACCTCGGCCTGCCGCGCACCCCCGTGCCGGATTCGCTCGCCGCGTGGGTCACGGAGCGCCTCGGCGCGACGGTGCTGGAACGGCTCGTCGCGCCCGTCGCGGGCGGCATCCACTCGGCCGACCCCGCGACGCTCGACCCGCGCGCGGTCGCTCCTCAGCTCGTCGCCGCCTACGAGCAGACCGGCTCGTTGCTGCGCGCCGCGGCGCTGCTCGCCGACGCCCCGGGTCGCGGGAACGCCAAGCCCGGCTCGGCCGTCGCGGGCATCGACGGCGGCATGCACCGGCTCGTCGAGGCGCTCGTCGCGTCCGTCACCGACGCCGGCGGTGAGGTCCGGCTCGGGGTGCGCGTCAACGGTCTGGAGCGGCACGTCCACGACGGCGGGCTCTGGCACGTGGCAGTGACCCCGGACGACGGCTCCGGACCGACCGGCGTCGAGGCACCGCGACTCGTCGTCGCGCTCCCCCGCACCCCGGCGCTCGCGCTCCTCACCCCGCTCCTTCCCGACCTGTCAGAACCTCACGGCAGCGGAGTGCCGCCAGCTTCTGACACGCCGGGCGAAGTCCGCGAGTTGTCAGAACCCCACGGCAGCGGAGTGCAGCCAGCTTCTGACACAGCGCGGGGCGGGTCGGACGTGCGGCTGATCACGCTCGTGGTCCGTGCCCCCGCGCTCGACACTGCGCCCCGCGGCACGGGCGTCCTCGTCGCCCCCGGCGCGGACGTGCGCGCGAAGGGGCTCACGCACGCGAGCGCCAAGTGGCCGTGGCTGCGGTCGCAGCTGCCCGACGGCGTGCACGTGGTCCGGCTCTCGTACGGCCGCGCGGGCGACCCCGAGCCGACCGTCCCGCCGACCGTCGAGGAGGCCGTCGCCGACGCGTCCCGTCTGCTCGGCGTCCCGCTCGACCCGTCACAGGTGCTCGACCACCTCGACACGCACTGGCCCGACGCGCTCGCCCCCGCCCGTCCCGCGGACCGTGCCACCGCCGACGACGCCGCGCACCGCCTGCCGGGGGTCGCCGTCGTCGGGGCGTGGGTCGCGGGGACCGGCTTGGCGGCCGTCGTCGAGCAGGCGCGGGCGGCCGTGGTCTCCGCGGGCTGAGACCCGGCGCGGCAGCCCTGGGCGCGACCGCGACGACAGCACGGCGCAGAAGCGGGAGGATCACCCGGTGGGCTCCCTGACCGGCATCGACCACCTCGTCCTGACCGTCGCCGACGTCGACGCGTCCGCGGGCTTCTACGAGCGCCTCGGTCTGCGGCACGAGACGTTCGGGGAAGGCCGGCACGCCGTCGTCGGACCGGGTTTCAAGCTCAACCTGCACCCCGCGGACGGTGCGCCGATCGAGCCCCGGGCCGCCCACCCGACGCCGGGCGGCGCCGACGTGTGCCTCGTCTTCGACGGCCCGCTCGACGAGGTCGTCGCGCTGCTCGGCGAGGCGGGGCTGCCCGTCGAGCTCGGTCCCGTCCGGCGGACGGGGGCACGGGGGCCCATGACGAGCGTCTACGTGCGCGACCCGGACCGGAACCTCGTGGAGCTCTGCTCGTACGAGGGGTGAGACGCGGGCTCAGTACCGCGGCTGCACGGCCGGCGCGCCCTGGAAGAACGGCTCGAGGAGGTCCGCGACGCGGGCCGGGTCGCCGTCGTTGTCCGCGTCGTTGTGCGTCATGCCGCTGAGCGTGACCCGCTGGACGTGCGGGAGCACGCCCGCGAGCGTCGCGAGCGTGACGTCGAAGTAGGCGGGGCTCTTCGCGCCGCCGAGGAGCAGGACGTCGGCGGTGACCGTCGCGTAGTCACCGGTCGTGTCGGCGAGCTCGGTCACGAGCGTCATGTCGTGGTGCATCGCTCGCACGACGTCCTCAGTTGACACCTCGCCGGGCGCGGGCCGCTGGAACCGCATGACGAGTCGCAGCAGCGGCGTCACGAGCGCCGACGGCAGCCGGAAGAACGCCGGCGCCACACGCAGCCCGACCATCGCCGTCCGCATCGCGGCCGCGATCCGTCCTGCGGCGACCTGGCGGTCGTAGACCGGGAGCCAGGCCGTCGGCACGGAGCCCCCGACCGACAGCGCCGGCTCGTACAGGGCGAGCCGCGTCAGCTCCGGGATCTCGCGTGCCGCCCGGAGCGCGACGAGCCCGCCCGCGCTCAGCCCGAACACGGCGTGCGCGCCCGTCGCGTCGACGAGCGCCCGCAGGTCCTCGACCTCGCGGGCCGCGTGCGCGCCGTCGGCGGGCTCGCCGCCCGCGCCGGTGCCGCGGGGACGACGGTCGGGGACGATCACGTCGAACGATCCCGCCAGCGCCTCCGCGAGCCGGACGAGGTTCTGCCCGGACTGGAGACCGCCGTGCAGGAGGATCACCGCTGGGCCGTGCCCGGTCCGGCGGTAGCCGATGGTGGTGCCGTCCGCGGAGACGACGTGCCCGGTCGTGACCGGCGCCGGGGCCGGGGGCTTCGTGGTGGTGTCCATGCGTCGATCGTGGGCGCGGGCGCTGCCAGATCGCTGACGTGCCGCTGACACGCCCCGGCCGCGTTCGCACGTGACGCCGATCTGACGGCGGGTCAGGTGATTTCCCGGCGGCCCGCTCCGGGCGGACACTGGAGGGGTGACCCCCACTTCCCCGACGGCGCCCGCGACGCTGCGCGTCGGCACCCGCGGCTCGACGCTCGCCCTCACGCAGACGCAGACGATCGCCGACCGGCTCGCCCAGCTGACCGGCCTCGAGGTGGAGCTCGTGCGGATCACGACCGACGGCGACGTCCGCACCGGCTCCCTCGCCCAGCTCGGCGGCACGGGGGTGTTCGTGACCGCGCTGCGTGAGGCGCTGCTCGAGGGCCGCTGCGACGTCGCCGTCCACTCGCTCAAGGACCTGCCCGTCGCGCCCGCGCCCGGCCTGCGGCTCGTGAGCCCCGAGCGCGAGAACCCCCGCGACGTCCTCTGCTCGCGCACGGGCGCCGGCCTGTTCGCCCTGCCCGACGGCGCCCGCGTGGGCACCGGGTCCCCGCGCCGCGCCGCGCAGCTCCGCGCGGCGCGCCCCGACCTCGACGTGGTCGACATCCGCGGCAACATCGACACGCGCCTCGGGCATGCGCACCCGGAGACCGGGGACCTCGACGCCGTCGTGCTGGCGCGGGCCGGGCTGGCGCGGATCGGCCGGCTCGACGAGGTCGCCGAGGCGTTCGAGCCGGGCGTCATGCTCCCCGCACCCGGGCAGGGCGCGCTCGCGGTCGAGGTCCGCGACGCGGGTCCCGAGCCGAGCGAGCTCGACGTCGCGCTGCACGCCGCCCTCGACGCCCTGACCGACCGCGACACGATGCTGTCCGTGACGGCCGAGCGCGCCTTCCTCGCCCGGCTCGAGGCCGGGTGCGCCGCGCCGCTGGGCGCCCTCGCGCACGTCGAGCGGTCCGCGCCCACGGACGACGCCCTCACTCCCGGCGCCGGTACCGAGGAGCTCGTCCTCGAAGCCGTCGCGGTCACGGTCGACGGCCGCACGTCCGAGCGCCGGACCGCCCGGCTCCAGGCCGCCGGGGGCGGCGACGGCATCACGCTCGACGACGCCACCCGCCTCGGCACCCAGCTCGCGGACGAGATCGCGGCAGCCATGCCGGACGTCGTCGGGACCGGGCGCTGACGTGACCGACGAGCGTCCCCTCGCCGGGCGGACCGTGCTCGTGCCGCGCTCGCTCGACCGCGCGGTCGGGCTGGCGGCCCGGCTCCACGAGCTCGGCGCCGAGGTGCTGGTGAGCCCCGTGATCGAGCGCGCGCCGGCCGACGACCTCGCGGCCCTCGACGACGCCGCTCGCGACCTCGCCGACGGCGCGTACGCGTGGGTGCTCGTGACGAGCGTCAACGCGGTCGACGAGCTCGCCGCCGCGTGGACGCGGGTCGCCTCCGCGTCGCTGGGGAGCGCGCCCGCCCGGTGGGCCGCCGTCGGACCCTCGACGGCGCGCGCGCTGCGCGAGGCCGGGTTCGAGCCCGCGCTCGTCCCCGAGGACCATTCGGCACTCGGCCTCCTGGCTGCACTGCGTTCTCTCGCCTCCCCCTCCCCCGAGCTGTCAGAAGCTCACGGCAGCAGAGTGCCGTCACGTTCTGACAAGTCCGACGACGGCGGGCCCCGCGTCCTGCTGCCCCTCGGCGACCTCGCCCAGCCGACGCTCGAACGCGGGCTGGCCGCGATGGGCGCGCGCCCGCACGTCGTGACCGCGTACCGCACGGTGACCCACCTGATCGACGGCGAGGTCCGCGAGGCGTGGGCCGCGGGCGACGTCGACGCCGTCGTCCTGACCTCGGGCAGCGTGACGCGCGAGGTGGCGACACAGCTCGGGGCGCGCGACGACGTCGTCGGCGTGGCCATCGGCAGCCCCACCGCGCGCGCCGCCGAGGAGGTCGGGCTGCGGGTCGCCGCGGTCGCCGCCACCGCCGACGACGCCGGGCTCGCCGACGCGACCGTCCGCGCCCTGACCACCCCCGACGTGTCAGAAGCTCACGGCACTCCACTGCCGCCAGATTCTGACAACTCTCGTGAGACCACCGACCGAGGAGCCTCCTCATGACCACCACGCCCCGCCCCTACGTGCGGCCGCGCCGCCTGCGCACCACCCCCGCGCTGCGGCGGCTCGTGTCGGAGCACCGGCTGCACGCCGCGGACCTCGTGCTCCCCCTCTTCGTCAAGGAGAGCCTCACGGAGCCGGCACCCCTGGGCTCGATGCCGGGCGTCGTCCAGCACACGCTCGACAGCCTCGCGGACGCCGTGCGCGAGGCCGCGGACGCCGGCGTCGGCGGGGTCATGCTGTTCGGCATCCCGGCCGTGCGCGACGCCGTCGGCTCGCAGGCCGACGACCCCGACGGCATCCTCCAGCGCGGGCTTCGCGTCGCACGGCAGGCCGCCGGCGGGCGTCTCGTCGTCATGTCGGACCTGTGCCTCGACGAGTTCACCGACCACGGGCACTGCGGCGTCCTCGCCGACGAGCCCGGGCCGGACGGCGTCGCGCGCGTCGACAACGACGCGACTCTCGTCCGCTACCAGGCGATGGCCGTCGCGCAGGCTGCCGCGGGGGCCGACGTCCTGGGGCTCAGCGGCATGATGGACGGCCAGGTCGCCGCGTGCCGCGAGGCCCTCGACGACGCCGGGTACACCGACACCGCGATCCTCGCCTACACCGCCAAGTACGCGAGCGCGTTCTACGGCCCCTTCCGCGAGGCCGTCGACTCGGAGCTCCAGGGCGACCGCCGGACCTACCAGCTCGACCCGGCGAACGGGCGCGAGGGTGTGCGCGAGACCGACATCGACCTGCTCGAGGGCGCCGACGTCGTCATGGTCAAGCCCGCCGGAAACCTCGACGTCCTGGCCGAGGTCGCGCAGCGGTCCGAGGTGCCCGTCGCCGCGTACCAGGTGTCGGGCGAGTACGCGATGATCGAGGCCGCGGCCGCGAACGGCTGGATCTCGCGGCGCCCCGCCATCGAGGAGTCGCTCACCATGATCAAGCGCGCCGGCGCCGACATCGTGCTCACGTACTGGGCCGTCGAGGTCGCCGGCTGGCTGAAGGAGACCCGCTGATGTCCACGCCCGGCGCCGCCCCGGCCACCAACCACGACGCGTTCGTCCGCGCGCAGGCCTCGATCCCGGGCGGCGTGAACTCGCCCGTCCGGGCCTACGGCAGCGTCGGCGGGGACCCGCGCTTCCTCGCGAGCGCCCGCGGCGCGTACGTGACCGACGTCGCGGGGCGCGAGTACGTCGACCTCGTCTGCTCGTGGGGGCCCGCGCTCCTCGGGCACGCCCAGCCCGACGTCGTCACCGCGGTCCAGGAGGCCGCCGCCCGCGGGCTGTCGTTCGGGGCGCCGACGGTCGGCGAGGTCGAGCTGGCCGAGGAGATCCGTCGCCGCGTGCCCCTCGCCGAGCGGGTCCGCCTCGTGTCCACGGGCACCGAGGCCACGATGACCGCGCTTCGCCTGGCCCGTGGCGTGACCGGCCGCGACCTCGTCGTGAAGTTCTCCGGTTGCTACCACGGGCACGGCGACGCGCTGCTCGCCGACGCCGGGTCCGGCGTCGCGACGCTCGCGCTCCCCGGCTCGGCGGGCGTGACCGAGGCGACCGCGGCCGAGACGATCGTCGTGCCCTACGGCGACCTGTCCGCCGTCGAGGACGCGTTCACGCAGTACGGCTCGCAGATCGCCGCCGTCATCACCGAGGCGGCGCCCGCGAACATGGGCGTCGTCCGCCCGCCCGAGGGCTTCAACCAGGGGCTGCGCCGCATCACCGCCGAGCACGGCGCGCTCCTGATCCTCGACGAGGTGCTCACGGGGTTCCGCGTCGGACCATCGGGATGGTGGGGGCTCGAGAGCGGCCTCGACCCCGCGGGCGACCCCTACTACGCGCCTGACCTGTTCACGTTCGGGAAGGTCGTCGGCGGTGGCATGCCCGTCGCGGCGCTCGCCGGGTCCGCGGAGGTCATGGACCAGCTCGCCCCGCTCGGGCCCGTCTACCAGGCCGGGACGCTGTCCGGGAACCCCGTCGCCGTCGCCGCGGGCCTCGCGACCCTCCGCCTCGCCGACGACGCCGTGTACGCCCACGTCGACGCCGCCGCCTCGCGCCTGTCGTCCGCGGTGAGCCGCGCGCTCGACGACGCCGGCGTCCCCCACGTCGTCCAGCACGCCGGGAGCCTGTTCTCCGTGTTCTTCGGGGAGCTCGCCGCCCGGTTCGGCGTCACCACGTACGCGCAGGCCAAGACCCAGGACGCCTTCCGCTACACCGCGTTCTTCCACGCCATGCTCGACGCCGGGGTCAACCTGCCGCCGTCCGTGTTCGAGGCGTGGTTCCTGTCCGCGGCGCACGACGACGCCGCGCTCGCCCGCATCGAGGCCGCCCTCCCCGCAGCCGCCCGCGCTGCGGCCGCGGCGACCCCGGCCTGACCCTCCCCCTCCCGCTGAGATACCGAGATCCGGCCGAGATACCGAGGCAGAGGCGGTATCTCGGCCGGATCTCGGTATC
>NZ_JBHUWD010000053.1:0-22879 GCF_042670205.1 Luteimicrobium sp. NPDC057192
GCCCCGCGCGGAGCGCGGGCCCGGCCCCCGCCCGCCCCCCCCCCGGGGCCCGCCCCCCCCCCACACCGGCCGGGGGCCCCGCCCCCCCCCGCGGCGGGGCCCCGATCCCGTGGTCGGCGCGACAGGGTGCGCGCGGGGCTCGCGGAGGAGCGGTCAGCTCTCTCCGCCCGCGTTGCCGGACGTGCCGGCGGTGACGTCGTGGAGCTGGTACTTCTCGATCGCCTTGGCGACCAGGCCGGCGTCGACCTCGCCGCGGCGGGCGAGCTCGGACAGCGTCCGGACGACGACGGACGGGCCGTCGATCTTGAAGTACCGGCGGGCGGCGGCGCGGGTGTCCGAGAAGCCGAAGCCGTCGGCACCGAGCACCGCGTAGTCGCCGGGGACCCAGGCGCGGATCTGGTCGGGGACCATGTGGTCGTAGTCGCTCGTCGCGACGAACGGCCCGGGCGCGCCCTGGAGCTTCTGCGTCACGTAGGGCACGCGGCGCTCGCTCGACGGGTCGAGGAAGGCCTGCTGGTCGGCGTCGAGCGCGTCGCGGCGCAGCTCCGTCCAGCTCGTCACGGACCAGACGTCCGCGTGGACGCCCCAGTCCTCGCGCAGGAGCTCCTGCGCCTCGAGCGCCCACGGCACACCCACGCCGGAGGCGAGCAGCTGGGCCCGCACTGCGCCGTCGGGCACGTCGGTCGCGGGGGCGACGCGGTGGATGCCGCGCAGGATGCCCTCGACGTCGACGTCCTCGGGCTCGGCCGGCTGGACCATCGGCTCGTTGTAGACCGTCAGGTAGTACATGACGTTCTGGTCGCGGCCGTCGGTGCCGTCGCCGTACATGCGCTCGATGCCGTCGCGCACGATGTGGCGGATCTCGTAGCCGTACGCCGGGTCGTAGCTGACCATCGCGCGGTTGGTGGCCGCGATGATCGGCGAGTGCCCGTCGGCGTGCTGCAGCCCCTCGCCGGTCAGCGTGGTGCGGCCCGCGGTCGCACCCACGATGAAGCCGCGGGTGAGCTGGTCGCCCGCCGCCCAGAACTGGTCGCCGGTGCGCTGGAAGCCGAACATCGAGTAGAAGATGTAGACCGGCACGAGCGTCTCGCCGTGCGTCGCGTACGACGTGCCCACGGCCTGGAACGCCGACGCCGACCCGGCCTCGTTGATGCCCGTGTGGAGCACCTGGCCCTGCTCGGACTCCTTGTAGCTCAGCATGAGGTCACGGTCGACCGCGAGATAGTGCTGGCCCTGGGTGTTGAAGATCTTCGCGGTCGGGAAGATCGCGTCCAGACCGAAGGTGCGGGCCTCGTCCGGGATGATCGGCACGATGCGCTTGCCGATCTCCTTGTCCTTGATGAGGTCCTTCAGCAGACGGACGAACGCCATCGTCGAGGCGACCTCCTGGTGGCCGGAGCCACGCTTGAGACCCTCGTACGCCTTCTCGTCCGGGAGCGTGAGCTCCTGGGTCTTGCCGCGGCGCTCCGGGACGAACCCGCCGAGCTTGCTGCGCCGGTCGAGCATGTACTTGATCTCCGGCGATTCCATCCCCGGGTGGTAGTACGGCGGCTCGTACGGGTTGGCCTCGAGCTCGGCGTCCGTGATCGGGATGTGCAGCGAGTCGCGCAGGGCCTTGAGGTCCTCGAGCCCGACCTTCTTCATCTGGTGCGTGGCGTTGCGGCCCGCGAACTTCGGGCCGAGCTGGTAGCCCTTGACCGTGTGGGCGATGATCACGGTCGGCTGCCCGGTGTGCTCGGCGGCGGCCGCGTAGGCCGCGTACAGCTTGCGGTAGTCGTGGCCGCCGCGCTTCATGGCCCAGATCTCGTCGTCGGTCATGTTCTGGACGAGCGCCTTGGTGCGCGGGTCGCGCCCGAAGAAGTGCTCGCGGATGAACGCGCCGGACTCCGCGCGGTACGTCTGGTAGTCGCCGTCGGGCGTCTCGTTCATGAGGTGGACGAGCGCGCGGTCCTTGTCGGCGTTGAGCAGGGCGTCCCACTCGCGGCCCCAGATGACCTTGATGACGTTCCAGCCGGCGCCGCGGAAGAACGCCTCGAGCTCCTGGATGATCTTGCCGTTGCCGCGGACCGGGCCGTCGAGGCGCTGCAGGTTCGCGTTGACGACGAACGTCAGGTTGTCGAGCTGCTGCTGCGCCGCGAGCTGGAGCATGCCGCGCGACTCGGGCTCGTCCATCTCGCCGTCGCCCAGGAACGCCCAGACGTGCTGCTGGCTCGTGTCCTTGATGCCGCGCAGGTCGAGGTACTTGTTGACCCACGCCTGGTAGATCGCCGACGACGGGCCGAGGCCCATGGAGACGGTCGGGAACTCCCAGAAGTCCGGCATGAGGCGCGGGTGCGGGTACGACGGCAGGCCGCCGCCCGGGTGGGAGTGCTCCTGGCGGAAGCCGTCGAGCTGCTCGGCCGACAGGCGGCCCTCGAGGAACGCGCGCGCGTAGACGCCGGGGGAGGCGTGGCCCTGGAAGTAGACCTGGTCGCCGCCGCCCGGGTGGTCCTTGCCGCGGAAGAAGTGGTTGAGGCCGACCTCGTACAGCGTCGCGACCGACGCGTAGGACGAGATGTGCCCGCCGACGCCGAGCCCGGCGCGCTGCGCGCGCGTCACCATGACGGCGGCGTTCCAGCGGACCCAGCCGCGGTAGCGGCGCTCGACGGCCTCGTCGCCCGGGAAGTACGGCTCCTCGTGCACGCCGATCGTGTTGACGTACGGCGTCGTCAGCGTGGACGGGATGGCGACGTTGCGCTCCCGGGCCCGCTTGAGGAGGTTGAGCATGATGTAGCGCGCACGCGGACCGCCGCGGTCGTCGATCAGGCCGTCCAGGGCCTCGACCCACTCGTCCGTCTCGGCGGGGTCGATGTCCGGCACCTGGCTGAGCAGACCGTTGATCAGCGGGCGTGTCTCGTCGGAAGCCACTGAAAACCTCACATCGGTTCGTGAGCGCGGCGGGGATCGGGTGACCCCGGGTTGCTCGTGCGGATGGGCTGTCACGGGCACGACGCCGCGCGCACGTCCGCCAGGTCGTGACGGTCGTGTGAGCAGCGGGTGCAGTTTCCCCTCATTCTGTCGCTCGGGGACGGGCCGCGTCGAACCGGTCCGACTGGCGGGCGGGCCTCCCGACGTGGCCGGACGGCGCCCGGGCGCCGTCGTCGGGACGGGTGAACGAGCCTCTCCGCGGCGCCGGATGCGTGGTGGAGGCGCACGTCCTGGGCTACGTTGTGCCCAGCGGCGGTCATCGCGCCGCCGTGGTACGACGGAACCGACAGGGCCGGCACACGTCAGGCCGAGGGCTGACAACGTGTGCAGCGTCACGTCGGTCGAGGCACGGACAGAGAGGATCGTCGCGAGTGGTTGCGTCTTCGGACCCGGTGTCCGCGGAGCGCCTGGGCTTCCAGCCCGGGCAGGTCGTGCAGGAGTTCGGCTGGGGGGACGACTCGGACGAGGACCTGCGCCTCGCGGTCGAGGAGATCACGGGCACCGACCTGGTCGACGAGGACTTCGACGACGTCACGGACGGCGTCGTGGCCTGGTGGCGGGACGGTGACGGCGACCTCACGGACCTGCTCGTCGACGTCCAGACGGTGCTCGACGACGGCGGCGTGATCTGGCTGCTGACGCCCAAGCCCGGGCGGGACGGGCACGCGAGCCACTCCGAGATCCAGGAGGCCGCGACGACGGCCGGCCTGCACGCGATGTCGACGCTCGCGATCGCGCCGGACTGGTCGGCGACGCAGCTCTCGCACCGCGGTCGCGGCCGCTGACCTCGCCGCCCTGGTCCGCGGGGCAGGATGGGGGCATGACGTACGACGCGATCGTCCGGGTCGGCGACCCGGCCCCCGACTTCACGCTCCCCGACACGCAGGGCACGCCCGTGCACCTGGCCGACCTGCGCGGCAAGCCGGTGCTGCTCGTCTTCTACCCGTTCGCGTTCTCGGGGACGTGCACCGGGGAGCTGTGCGAGCTGCGCGACAACATCGCCCAGTTCGACCGCGCCGACGTGACCCTGCTCGGGATCTCGTGCGACCCCATGTTCACGCTCCGGGCCTTCCGCGAGCAGGAGGGCTACGGGTTCGAGCTGCTCTCGGACTTCTGGCCGCACGGCGAGGTCGCCTCGCGCTACGGCGTGTTCGACGACGCGCGCGGGCTCGCGGTGCGCGGCAGCTTCCTGCTCGACGCAGACGGCGTCGTGCGCTGGACCGTCGTCAACCAGCCCGGGGAGCGACGGGACCTCGAGGGCTACATGGAGGCGTTGGCGCGCCTGTGACGCGGTGTGGCACGCTGCGGTGCGTGCAGGGAAGGAACGGGACGGACCACCGGTTTCCGGGCGGACGCCACGAAGGGACGGGACGTCGATGAGGCGCTGGGTCGTGCGGGTCGGGACCGCGTTCGTGTTCAACGTGCTCGTGCTGCTGGTGATCCTGTGGCTCGTGCCGGCCGTGCACGGCGTCTGGTCCGTGCTGTGGGCGTCGCTCGTGTTCACCGTCGCGACGTTGTTCCTCAAGCCGTTCTTCCACCGCGTGCTCCTCAGCGAGGGCGAGCGTCTGCGCGACACCCGTGCCGCGTGGTTCAAGGGCAAGCTGCTCACCTACGGCGTGAGCTACGTCGTCGCGCTGATCATCTGGATCCTGACCGTCGTGTTCTCCGGGATCCACGTCTCGGGGTTCCTCGTGGGCTGGCTGGTGCCGCCGCTGATCGTGCTGCTCGGCTGGATCGTCTACGACCAGCTCGACGACGCCCTCGAGCGCAAGGCCGGCGAGCTGTACGACGCGGCGGAGCACAAGATGCGGGGCAACGAGCCTCCCGCACCGCCGTCGCCGCACGCCTGAGCAGGGACGTCCCCGGGAACGCCGAGAGCGGCCCGCCGGTGGGTCCGGCGGGCCGCTCCCTCGGTGATGCCCCGGGTCGTGCTACCTGGCTACGTCAGTCCTGGTCGGCGCTCGGGATGTACCCGCCGGGAACCTCGTCCGGCGTGTAGATCGTCGCGTCGCCCGGGTACGGCGTCTGCCACTGGTGCGTCTGGTACCACGTGTACCGGTTCATGAGCTCCGGGTTGGCGTAGTCGGCCTTCGCCCCGTTGCCCGTGAAGTACTGCTGCTTGCTCCACGCGGTCCAGGCGGCGGCGACGTCCTTCTCCGCCGCCGGGACCACGGTCTTCTGCGCCTGCTCGGCGGCCAGCTTCGTGGCCGCCGAACCCGTCAGGCCCAGGGTGTCCGCACCGCACGACGGCAGGGTCTTGACGCCCTCGGTGAGCGGCACCTGGTTCGGCACCGCGTCGAAGGGCCGGTCGTCCGGAGTCTGGGCGAACGCGTCGAACATGGGCGTGGCCGCGGCGACCTTCTGGTTGAGGGGCTGCGCGCCGAGGATCTGCTCGATGGTGCGGACGAGGTTGATCTGCGAGTAGTACGTGCTGACGGTCGTGCCGTGCTGGGCCCAGGGGGAGATGAGCTGGACCGGCGCGCGGTGGCCGTCGACGTGGTCGGCACCCGCCTGGCTGTCGTCCTCGACCACGACGACCAGCGAGTCCTTCCAGTACTTGCTGTGCGAGATCGTGTCCACGACCTTCCCGACCGCGACGTCACCGTCGGCGACCTGCGCCTCGGGGTCCGCCGTGCCACCGGTGTGGTCGCTCGAGAACCACATCATGTTGAGGTTCGCGGGACCGTTCTTCTCGAAGTCCTGCTTCCACACCTGGTAGCGGTAGATGTCGGGGACGGCCGTGTCGAACGACGGCGACTGGTGGTCGCTGATCGCGTCGAGCGACGGGATCACCGAACCGTTGTTCCACGCGATCGACGAGTCGAAGAGCTGCGCCGGGTCGCCGCCGTTCTCGACGTCGGTCGCGGCGCAGTAGTACTGCTGCCACGTGGCGCCTGCCGGCTTGCCCTCGGTGTACTCGAACTCGCCGTAGTTGCGGGCGGTCTTGCCCGCCTGCTGGACGGCGGTCCACAGGAAGCCCGAGCTCTGGTGACCGAGCACGTCCTCCTCGGTGTCGTAGGACCGCGTGTACTCGCCGGCGCTCGACTCCGTGTACTCCGGGTTGTCACCCTGCATGAGCCAGTTGTGACCCTCGGCGGAGTTCGTGCCGACGTCGTACGTGTTGTCGTAGAGGCCGAACTGGGTCGCGAGGGCGTGCTGGTTGGGCGTGACCTTCGCGCCGAACTGCGCCAGCGACGCGTCGCCGTCGCCCTGAGGCATGTCGCCGTAGACCTGGTCGTACGTGCGGTTCTCCTTGACGATCATGAACACGTGCTTGATCGTCGACGGGTCGCCGATCTTCGCGGGGACGGGCACAGCCTTCTTGTGCTCGCCGGACGCGCCGCCGGCCTCCTTCACGTCGTTCTTGCCCCAGCCGTTCTGGGCGAAGACGGTCGACGTCTGCTTCGCGATCTGCAGGTCGGTCGGCAGCGTGAACTTCGTGAGGGACGCGGTCGTGCCGTGCGTCCCGTGGCCGGTGGCCGGGCTCGTGCCCTGGCCCTCGTTGAACGTCAGGAGCGGGCCCCGCGCGTCGATGCCGCGCGTGTTCGTGACCACGACCTGCGACCCGACGGCCGCGACGTTCGACGGGTAGTAGTCCGTCGGGAGGAGGCCGACGTAGCTCACCGGCTCCTGGGGGCTGCCCGCGTACCGGTAGACGGCGACGGCGTTCGCGCGGCCGAGCGTCACCAGCAGGCGGTCGTCCTGCGTGAGCGTGACGTCGGTCGGCGAGTAGCCCGTGCTCGAGCCCGACCAGGGCTGCGTCGCGATCGTCTGCACGACCTTGTCGTTCTTGGTCGAGACGACCGACACCGTCGAGCTGTTGGTGTTCGTGACGAACAGCGCGCCCTTGGCGACCAGCAGCGAGGTCGGGTGGAGGCCCACGTCGATCGAGCCGACCGCGGCCGTGGGCCGCGCCGTGTCGATCACGCTCACGGTGCCCGTCGTCGACGTGCCGCGGAACGTGTCCGCGACGACGTCCGAGCCGTAGGACGTCATCGTCGTGTCGCCCGGCCGCGCCCGGCGTCCGCCCTCGTCCGACACGTAGAGCTTGTCGCCGACGAACGCGAGCTCGCGCGGTGCGATCCCCACGTCCCAGCTGTGGAGGATGGCGCCGCTCGTCGGGTCGATGGCGACGACGCGGTTCTGGCCGTTGACGGCCACGTAGAGCGTCGAGCCGTCCGGCGAGTACGTCGACTGCGCGGTGAGGGCCGCGTGGCCGCCGACGGCCGGGATGGAGACCGTCGTCCCCGCCCCGAGGGTGCCGTCGGCCTGGACCGGGAACCGGGTCAGGCCGCCGGACTGGGGGAGCCAGAGGAACGTGCCGTCGGGCGAGTACGTCGGGCCCTCCTGGCCCACCGTGACGTCCGAGACCGTCTGGCTGACGCCCGTGGCCTTGCCCACGGACCAGATCTCCTTGTAGGAGGCCAGGTCGAAGATCTGCAGCGCGACCGAGCGGTCGGTGCTGGTGGCCGCGAGGTAGCGGCCGTCCGGGCTCACAGTCGAGCCCATGAACTTGCCGGTCTGCGTGACCAGGCGGTCGCCGATCGGCTTGATCACCTGGTTGTCGGAGACCTGGAGCCCGTCGGCGTACTCGGTGCCCACCTGGTGGTCACCGAACGAGACGGTGGTGCCGTAGGCGGTGGCCGTGGTGCCGGCGAGCGCGACCGCTGCCGTGCCGGCCGCGGCGAGGCGGATCCGGCGGGTGGTGGCCGTCTTCAGGTGCTGTGATCGTGCTGGCTTGACGCGTCGTACGCGTGTGACCTGCATGTCTCATCCCTTCGATGATGTGGTCAGCAGGTCGACGTTGCCGTCGAACTGCCACAGGGGATTGGGGGCATCACCTGTCTGGGTCCGGACGACGAAGTACCCGTTGACCTCCTTGGGTCCGTCGCCGTCCGCGACGTACCGCCCGTCGGCGGTGACGTCGAGCTGGTAGATGGCGGAGCCCGGGGTGCCCGAGCCGGGGACGTGCCACGTGACGACACACCTCCAGTCGTTCCCGGGTCCCTCGTCCTCGACGAGGGAGCCGCCCTTGTCGCAGTCGGCGCTCGCGCCGAGCTGCGCCTCGGTGTAGACGGGCCGGTTGAGCTCGGCCGCCTGCGTCCGGTAGAGGTGCGCGAACGACGTCGCGAGGTTGGCCTCGAGCTTGTCCTGCGTGACCCCCGTGCCCGACGCCGGCGTGGCGACCGCGATCACGCCCGCCGTCAGCGCGGCGAGCCCGACGAGGGGGAGCGAGGCCACGAGCGTGCGCCGGCCTGCGCCGTCGTACGCGAGATCGGTGAAGTCGCGCCGCACGAACACCGCGTAGGCGAGCGCGGTGGCCACGACGGCCCACGACAGGCTGACCGCGACGCTGAGCAGCAGCGGGCCGGCCTGGACGGGGTCGGTGAACAGCCCGCGCCACGTGAGGAACGTGTTGCCCGGCAGCGCGAGGCGGACGGCCTCCGGCAGCGGGAGCATCTCGAGGAGGTTCAGGACGATCGCGAGCACCGCCGGGACGAGCAGGCCCATGGGCGAGCGTCCGAGGACGACCGACCCGAGGAGGCCGACGCCCGCGAACGCGAGGGTCGGCGCGAGGACGGAGAGCCACGCGAGGAGGACGGCGCCGGCCGCGCCGCCGCTCGCGAGCGTGTGCCCGTCGAGCCCGACGAGCGGGTGGTTCCCCACGGCGAGCAGGCCGCCCGCGATGCTCGACGCCGCGAGCCCCGCGACCATGACGACGATCACCGTGAGGCTCGCGAGCACCTTCGCGACGAAGATGCGGCGCGGTGAGCGGACCGCCATGAGGAGGTGGCGCCACGTGCCCAGGCGGTCCTCGGAGGCGAAGACGTCGCCCGCGACGAGCGAGGTGAGGAGCGGGAGCACCCACGAGCAGCTGAAGCCGAGGACGACGAGGCTCCCCGCCCAGCCGGTCGCGAGCAGCCACCGGCCGAAGACGGTGTCGGTGGGCAGCGTCGTCTGCTGGCTCACGACGGCCACGAAGAGGCCGGGGCCGATCCAGCAGGCCAGGGCCGCGAGACGGATGCGCCACTGCGACACGAGCTTGGTGAGCTCGAAGCGGTAGCCGTAGCGCAGACGGGCGGGCGCGGCGGCCGGGCGGGCCCGGGGCGGCGCGTCGGTCGCGGGCGGGGCGACGGTCGTGGTCATCGGGCGGCCTCCTCGGCGGTGACGGATGTGGCGGGCGTGTCGACGCCCGTCTCGGGCGCGTCGTCGGCCTCGGGTTCGTCGGTGCCGGTCAGCGCGAGGAACGCGGCTTCGAGCGGCGGCACGACGGGGCCCAGCTCGCGCACCGCGACGCCGGCGCCGACGAGGCGGAAGACCAGGTCGTCGACGGCGGGGACGGCGCCGCGGACCACGAGCGCGTCCGGGTCCGCCCGCAGCGCGGGGGTGCGACCCGGCCCGTCGAGCCGGAGCCCTGGCGTCTCGCCCGCGATGCGCCGCGCCGTCTCGCCGTCGGACGTGACGACCCGGTAGGCGAGGTCGCCCGACTCGGTGGCGAGCTTGCTGGTCGGCCCCGAGAACACCACGCGGCCGAGGTTGAGGATCGTGACCTCGTGGCACAGGGCCGCGAGGTCGTCCATGCGGTGGCTCGAGAGGACGACGGCGGTGCCGTTCGCGGCGACGTCCGTCAGCACGCGATGGACCTGGCGCTTGCCCGCGGGGTCGAGCCCGTTGGCGGGCTCGTCGAGCACGAGGAGCCGCGGCTCCGTGAGCAGCGCGGCGGCCAGGCCGAGGCGCTGCCGCATACCGAGGGAGAACCCCCGCAACCGGTCGTCGGCGACGTCGGTGAGGCCGACCTGGTGGAGCGCGTCGTCGACCTCGGACGCGCGGCGCTTCCCGTCGCCTCGCAGCGACAGGAGTGCCGCGAGGTTCTGGCGCGCGGTGAGCCCGGGATAGAGGCCGGGGCCGTCGACGAACCCGGCGACGCCGTCGGGCACACCGAGGACCCCACCGACGGCGGCGCCGAGGATCTCCAGCGAGCCCTCGTCGGCGACGGCGAGGCCGAGCAGGAGACCGAGGAGCGTCGTCTTGCCCGCGCCGTTGGGCCCGACGAGCCCGTGGACCTGACCTGCGGGGACGTCCAGGTCGACGCCCCCGAGGGCGATCACCTCGCCGAAAGACTTGGTGAGGCCTCTGGCACGTACTGCTGAGCTCGTCATCAAGGGATCCTCTGCGTCGCCGGGGAAAGTAGACCTCCGGCAACATAGATGCCCCGTGGGGCATTGATGGCGACTGGTACCGTAATTTCCGGTTAACGGACCATGGCCGTTCTCCACCGCCGACATGGCCCGGGGGCGGCGCGGGGTGCGGGCCCGTTCGGTCCCGGCGAGGGTCGGACGGTACGCTGTCCCACGCCGTTCCGGGGCCTGTAGCTCAGCTGGTTAGAGCGCCACGCTTACACCGTGGAAGTCGGGGGTTCGAGTCCCTCCGGGCCCACCTCGTGACCCGTGCCCACGTCGTCGCCGTGCCAGGGTGGGTGCGTGTCTTCCCCGCAGGCGCTCACCGAGACCGACCGTCGCCTCCTCGCACCGTGGGCGGCCGACTGCGCCGAGCGCGTGCTGCCCCTGTTCGAGGCCGAGGCCCCCGACGACGACCGCGCCCGCGACGGCATCGCCCGGGCGCGGGCGTTCGGTCGAGGAGAGCGCGACACCGCTGAGGAGATCCGCCGACGGTTCGTCGCCGGACGTGCGGCGAGGTCGGCGACGAGTCCCGCGGCCGTCGCCGCGGCTCGAGCAGCCGGGCAGGCCTCGGGCGTCGCGCACATGGGCGCGCACGCGCTCGGGGCGGCCGCCTACGCGGCGAAGGCGGCGTCGCTCGCGTCTTCGGACCCGGAGGCCGCGCGCCTGGACGAGGTGAGCTGGCAGCTGGGCCACCTGTCCGAGGGTGCGCTCGCCGCGCTGCGGCTCCTCCCGCGGCTCGGGGAGGATCCGTCGGGGCCTCTCGGGTCGGGCTTGCTCGCCTCAGGCGTGCTCGCCACGACGATCCGGGAGATCCAGGCCGCGCTCGCCGTCTCCCGCTGACGTCGACGAGCAGCACCGGTCGCGCCCGGTCCCGGAGGCCCTGCGCGACAGGGCGCCGGCTGCTACGTTCCGAGGCGTGGCGACCGACGCTCGGCACGGCCTGAGGATCACTCGACCTGCACGGTGGGTCGTGGGGCGGGTCGAGCGCTCGGGCGGCCTCGTCACCCGGGTCACGTGGCACCTCGTCGACGGCTCGACCGTCCGCTGGGCGTCCCGCGCGGCCAGGCGGCGCGGCCAGGTCGAGGTGCGGGACCCGGCGGGCATCACCACGAGGGTCGTCCGCGCCGAGCGCGGCACCGCCGCCCGGCTCGCCCGGACGAACCTCGCGGCGGGCCTCGCCTTCGTCGTCGGGGGCGCGTTGTTCGCGTTCGGGCCGGTTCTCGCCGAGGCCGGTGTGGGGAGCGTCCACGGCGTCGACACCGTCTACCTCGTCGGTGGGCTGTTCTTCAGCACCGGGGGGTACGCCTCGGTGCTCCAGGCCTCGAACGCGCCGACCGACATCGACGAGCGTGGGACGCTGAGCCGGGCCGCGTGGACCTGGTGGGCCTGGCGGCCCCACCAGATCGGCTGGCTCAGCGTCGCGATCCTGTTCGCGGGCACCCTGTTCTTCGGGGTGAGCCTCGTCGCCGCGTACGCGTCCGACCTCACCGCCCGCCAGTCGGACGGGTGGATCTGGCTCCCGGACATGGTCGGCTGCGTGTGCTTCCTCGTCTCGGGGCACCTCGCGCTGCTCGAGGTGTGCCACGGTCGGATCGGCGTCCTGCCGCGCGACCTCGGCTGGTGGGTCGTGGCGGTCAACCAGCTCGGCTCGGTGCTGTTCTTCCTCGCGGGGGTCGCGGCGTTCGTCCGGCCCGCGACGTCGACGGAGATCAACCTCGGGCTGGTGGACTGGGGAACGTTCGCCGGCGCCGTCTGCTTCGTGGCGGGCGGCGCGCTGCAGCTCGGCGAGCGGCCGGGTGCCTGACGTCGGGTGAACCGTCGTCCCGGGCTCGCTGGTAGGCACGGGCGGTGCTTCACTCGAGATCATGGCGAAGACTCCCGGGCGGGACCAGTCTGAGGCCGCCCTCTACGGCAACCGCTTCCTCACGGAAGAGGTCCCCTCGACCGTGTTCCCCGCCATCGGGGCGAGTCCCACCGACACGTTGCGGCTCGTCGGCGAGGACATGGCGCTCGAGGGCGACCCGATGCGCAACCTCGCGACCTTCGTCACGACGTGGATGGAGCCCGAGGCCCAGCGGATCATCGCCGAGAACCTGCACCGCAACTTCATCGACCACGCCGAGTACCCCATCTCGGCGGAGATCGAGCGGCGATGCGTGCGGATGCTCGCCGACCTGTTCCACGCTCCCGGCGAGACGACCGGCTGTCGGACGCAGGGGTCGTCCGAGGCGATCATGCTCGGCGCGCTGTCCCTCAAGTGGAAGTGGAAGGGGCGGCAGAAGGCCGCCGGCAAGCCCGTCGACAACCCGAACCTTGTCTTCGGCGGCGACGTGCACGTCGTCTGGGACAAGTTCTGCCGCTACTTCGACGTCGAGCCGCGCGTGATACCGCTCGCGCCGGGCAAGTACACGATCGGGCCCGACGACGTCGCCCCCTACCTCGACGAGAACACGATCGGCGTCGCGGCCGTGCTCGGCACGACGTTCACCGGGCACATGGACGACGTCGTCGGCATCAACCGGCTCCTGCTCGACGTGAAGCGCGAGCGCGGGCTCGACATCCCGATCCACGTCGACGGGGCGAGCGGCGGGTTCGTGTGGCCGTTCCTCTACCCCGACACGGAGTGGGACTTCCGGCTCGAGCAGGTGCGGTCGATCAACGTCTCCGGGCACAAGTACGGCCTCGTGTACCCGGGCATCGGCTGGCTGGTCTTCCGGGAGGAGGCCGACCTCGCCCAGGACCTCGTGTTCTACGAGAACTACCTCGGCAAGACGGACGCGACGTTCACGCTCAACTTCTCGACCGGCGCCGCGATGGTCCTGGCGCAGTACTACAACTTCGTCCGGCTCGGCCGCGAGGGCTACACGTACGTGATGACGCAGATGAAGGACAACGCCCGGGTCCTCGCGGACAACCTGCGGGCGACAGGGCGGTTCGAGGTGATCGGGGAGGACGCCGAGCAGCTGCCCCTGGTCGCCTTCCGGCTCCTCGACCACTCCTCGTACGACGAGTCGGACATCGCGTGGCAGCTCTCGGCGGAGCGCGGCTGGATGCTGCCCGCCTACACGCTGCCCCCGAACGCGCAGGACGTGAAGATCCTCCGGGCGCTGGTCAAGGAGACGATGGGCCGCGGGCTGGTCGACCGGCTGACGGAGGACATCGTCGAGGCCTGCAAGACGCTCGACCTCAAGGGCGGCGCGCACCCGAAAGAGCGCGCGCAGGTCAAGTCCGGCACCGGGTACTGACGGGTCCTCGCCGCCCAGGCCCGGGCGGCGAAAGGGCGGCTTGTGGTGGGGGACGGTGCTCGTCTACGCTGCACGACAGCGCTGTCATAGGCGCGGTGTGCAAGGACGCACTGTGAAAGGAACTTCCCCATGAGCCGGCTCCTCTCTGCCGTCGTGACCGCCGCCACCTCCGCGGCGCTCGTCGTGACGGCCGCCGTCGCCCCGCCGGTGGCGTCCGCCGCCGACGACGCCCCGGGCTACGGCGCCCCCGACGCCATCGCGGCCGACTACTATGCAGCCCTCCTGCGGCACACCCGCTGGGTCGAGACCGTGTGGGACCCGTCGTCGGGCGCCTACCTGCTCAAGGACTTCGACTTCGCGGTCGTCCTCGGCAACGCGGTCCTGCTGACGCACGGCGACTACGACGCCGAGCTCGCGGGCGTGAGCAAGGACGTCCTGCGCGCGCACACGCTCGCGACGATCAAGAAGTTCGCGGCCGACAACCGGCTCGTGCGAGCGAACGGCACCTGGGGCAAGACCATGTTCTGGGACTCGACGTTCGAGTCCTACTTCCTCGACGCGGGCCGGCTGCTGTGGGACGAGCTCGACCCGGTCACGCAGGCCAACCTCACGACCATCGCCACGGGCCAGGCGGCGTACACCGCGAGCCTCGACTTCGGCCACGACCCGTTGTCGGGCAGCTGGGACGCCCGCTGGCCCGACGGCGCCTACCAGGGTGACACCGCGCTCGAGGAGTCCGGCGTCTACACGCAGTCCCTCGCGCCCGGCCTGGCCTGGGCTCCGGACGACCCGGCGGCGGCCACGTGGTCTGACCAGCTCAACGCCTGGGCGCGGAACGCCGCCGGCCAGCCGACGGCCGACCGCAACAACCCGGCCGTCGTGGGTGGCGCGCCGATCTCCAGCAACACCATGCACAACATCAGCGACACGTACCTCGTGGAGAACCACGGCTCGTACGAGCCGCACTACCAGTCGGACATCTGGCGGTCGGGCGGGCGGAACGCGATCCAGTTCCTGCTCAACGGGCAGCCGCTGCCCGAGGTCCTGATGCACCAGCCCAACTCCGCGGAGCTGTGGGACTCGCTCCAGCTCGACATGTCGGCGCAGGGCGAGCCCTTCATGCCCATGAAGGACGACCGCGAGTTCCTCTACGGCCGCGACGTGATCCCGCTGGCGTTCGTCGGGCAGGTGCTGCGCCGCCCCGAGGCCGTGACCGCGGAGGCCCGCATGGCGTCGGGGCTCGCCGCCTACCAGTCGTACGCGCCCGTGTACCGGCTCGCGAAGTTCTCCGGCGAGCCGAAGTACGAGCCCGAGGCGCGCGCCGAGATCGCGATCTCCTACCTGCTGCACGTCTACGCCGACTCCTCGGCGCAGGGGCCCGTGAAGCCGCTGACGGACGCGCAGGCGTTCGCCGCGACGGCCGGCGTCCGCGACTACGGCGCGGACGCGGGCATCGTCATGCAGCAGTCGGCGACGGCGTGGGCGTCCGCGGTGAGCAAGCCCGGGTACGTGAAGTTCCCCTGGGTGCCGGGCCACGACTCGTGGCTGTTCCAGCTCTCGGGGTCGTCGCCGTACCTGTACCCGTCGACGGGTGCGAAGGTCGGGTCCCGCGACGTCACCACCTACACCGCGCCGCGCGACGGCTTCGACGGCACGGCGTCGGTCTTCCAGGTCGGCTCGGGTTACGCCGGCCAGGCGACGCTGCCGACCGGTGCGGCGGTCTACGCGTCGACCGGCGCGGGCCGCGACGACGGCATCGTGAACGTGCGCAACCTCGACATGGGCGGCGCGTTCGGCCTCGACGGCGACCGCACGTACACCACGGCCGAGGGCTCGACCGACGTCGCGCCGCGGCCGACGATCCCGGCTGACCCCGCGGACGCCAAGGCCGCCCGGGTCGACGACGTCACCTTCGACGCCCCGACGTCCGCGCGCTACGTCCGCGTGCTCGGTCAGCAGGGGAACGCGACGTACGGCTACTCGGTCTACTCGCTGCACGCCTACGGCCCCGCGGACGGCCAGGCCGCGCCGCAGGACCTGGCCGCGGGGAAGCCCGCGACGGCGTCGAGCGAGGACACCGCGAACCACCGCGTCGCGGCTGCGGCCACGGACGACGACCCCGCGACCCGCTGGGCCGTCGCGGTCTCCGAGCGCACTCGCGCCGACTCGTGGCTCCAGGTGGACCTGGGTGCGAGGACCGAGCTCGACTCGGTGCGCGTGGCCTGGGAGTCGGCTGCCGGCCTGCGGTACCTCGTCCAGGTGTCGGACGACGGCCAGACCTGGCGCACCGCCGGCGCGTACGGGAAGGCGCCCGCGGACGTGAACGTCGCCCGCCTCGACACGGTCGATCTGACCCCGCCCGGGCAGAAGGACCCGGCAGCCGTCACCGCGCGGTACGTCCGCATGCAGGGCGTCCGTGGCGACGCACAGTACGGCTACTCGCTCTATCACTTCCGCGCGTTCCGGCCCGACGGCACGGACGCCGCCGCGGGGCACCCCGCGGCCGCGTCGAGCGCCGACCCGTCGCTGCCGGCGAGCGCCGTCACGGACGGCAGCCCGACGACGCGCTGGGCCGTGTCGAAGGACCAGCGGACCCGGTCCGACTCGTGGATCCAGGTCGACCTCGGCGCTCCGACGTCCGTGAGCCAGGTCCAGCTCGGGTGGGAGGCCGCGGCCGGTGACGAGTACGTCGTGCAGACGTCTCTCGACGGCGTGACCTGGCAGGACGTCGCGCGGCACGAGGAGACCGGCGACCGTGTCGTCCGGTCCGACGGCGGCTGGATCTCGGTCGACGACGAGGGCGGCTTCGTGGTCCGTGGCACCGACGCGCCGATCACCGTGACGCGCGCGAGCGACACCCAGCAGGTCATCCGCCTCGCCGACGGCGGTCAGGGCTCCCGGCTCGTCGAGATGGTCCCCGGCGACGCTGCGGCCACCGCCGCCCAGGCGGCCCGCCCGGAGCCGACGACGTCGGACCCGAGCACGCTCGCGGCGCTCGTCGACGGCTACCTCGTGGTCTTCAACCTCTCGGGCGACGCGGTGACCACGCAGGTCACCGTCCCGCACGACGGCGGCGCGGTGCCGCTGTTCGCCGGCACCCAGCGGGTGGGCGCGCATGCGTCCGTGCTGGACGTGACGCTGCGCCCGGGGTCGGCCGAGGTGCTCGCGCCGCGCGCGACCGCCGTCACGCCCGGCAAGGGCAGCGCTCCGGCGGGCCTCACCGCCGACGTGCGGGACGCGCGGACGATCGCCGTCTCGTCCGACGGCACGGCGCGGTCGGTGCTGCTGCGCAACCTCGAGACGGGGGAGGTGCAGGGTCAGGGCCTGCCCCCGACGGGCAAGGTCCAGACGGTCGTCACGGAGGACGCCCACCCGTACCCGGTCGCCGACCTCGCGCTCAGCCGCGAGACCTTCCCGGCGTCCGTGCTGCCCGCGGGCATGACCGACCCGGCTCGCGCCGTCGACGGCGACCCTGGCACGTCCTGGGTCCCCGGGCCCGGCGGGCGGATGGTCGTCGACCTCGGCAAGGCCGCCGCGATCGGCCGCGTCGGGCTGGCATGGGACGGCGCCGCCGTCCCCGGTGCGACCGTGTCGGTGAGCGACGACGGACTCTCGTTCCGCGACGTCGGCACCGTCGGTGCGGGCGAGCGCGACGGCTCCGCGGACGTCTTCGCCACCGCCCGCTACGTCGCCGTGACCACGACGTGGAAGGCGGGTGACGCCGGCCTCGCAGCGCTCACGGTCGGCCCGCAGGGCTGAGGTTCAGGCGTCGTCGAGGCGGAGCGCCACCCCGCTGAACGTCGCGTAGGGAGCGAGGTTCGTGGCGGCGTCGTCGGCGATGCGCCGGCCGATCTCCGAGCCCAGCGCGGCCTCGAGCGACGCCATGTCGTCCCAGTCCATCGACACGACGAGGTACGGCGGCTCGCCGATCACGGGGGTCGGCTCGTGGCTGAGCGTCAGCCGCCGCAGCCCGGGGTACTGCCGTGCCAGCGGGACGTGCACGTCCTGGTAGTGGCGCTCGAACGCCTCGACGTCCGACGGCGTGCCGTACGTGACGACGAATCGTGCCTGCGGCGGGGCGGGGGTGTCCGTGGGCATGGGCGGGGCTCCTGTCCGGATACGCGGGAACGCGACACCGGAACGCTACTGGGCGTCGTCGTCCTCCGTCGCGGCCTCGACCTCGAGGAGCTCCGCGACAGCGCACCCCAGCGCGTCGCAGATCGCGGTGAGGGTGGAGAACCGGATCGCGCGCGCCCGGCCGTTCTTGAGCACCGAGAGGTTGACGACGCTCAGCCCGACGCGCTCGGACAGCTCGACGAGCGTCATGTCGCGCTCGGCCAGCAGCCGGTCGAGGTGGACGACGACCCGGTGCGGTGCGTCGTCCGCCATCAGACGAGCCCGTCCACCTCGGCGCGCAGCCGCACGCCCTGGCGGAAGACCTCAGCGAGCAGGAGCACGAGAGCGCCGATCCACAGCGGGGCCACCGCGAAGGTGAACGGCGCCTGGACGATGCCGGCAGCCGCCGAGCGTGCGATGCCGAACCTCTCGAGTGCGAACGTCCCGAGCTGGACGACGCTGCCGCCGACGGCGACGAGCAGCCCGATCGCCGCGACCCGGCGGGGGTTGGCGGGGTCGAAGGCATCGCCGCGCGCGACGTCCCGCACGATCCGGTACAGCAGGCCGAGGACGCCGAGCGCCAGGGCGGCCCACCCGAGCGGCGGGAGGCTGAACATCGCCCGGGTGCTCCCCTCGGTGCCCCAGAAGGTGAGGCGCATCGGGTCGCCGATGGCGAGCTCGACGGGCGGCAGGCCCGTGGCTGCGTCTCGGGTCCCGTCGGACGTGTCCGTCCACGGGAAGATCACGGGCATGCCGGAGTCGGGGTCGGCGGGGTCGAAGCCGTTGGCGGCCACGCGCTCCCTGAACCCGGTGTCACGCTCCACGACGAGACTCGGCACCGGCCGGTTCTGGAGGTAGGGCAGGTTCGTGTCCGGTGCGGCCACGGCAGGGACGACGTCGACCAGCAGCACCCACAGGGCCGCAAGACCGAGGGTGACGTACAGGGCTCGCACGCACAGCTTCGTCGCCATCGATGGCTCCCTCTCGATCGTCGTCGCGCCGCGACGCAGCATCGCACAACGACAATCGATATGTCGAGAGGGCGTCCTCAGCGGGAGCCCGGAGTCACGAGCCCGTTCTCGTACGCGGCGATCACGAGCTGCGCGCGGTCGTGCGCGCCGAGCTTGGTCATGATCCGCCCGACGTGCGTCTTCGCGGTGTGCGGCGAGATCACGAGGGCGTCGGCGATCTCGCCGTTGGACCGTCCCGAGCCCACGAGGGTGAGGACCTCGACCTCGCGCTCGGTGAGGTCGCCGAGGTCCGGGGGAGGCGCGGCGGTGCCGGGCGCGCCGGTGCGGACGTACCGGTCGATGAGGCCCCGTGTGGCCGTCGGGGACAGCAGGGCGTCGCCCGCGTGGACGGCGCGGATGGCGGCGAGGATGTCGTCCGGCTCGGCGCCCTTGCCGATGAAGCCGCTCGCACCCGCCCGCAGCGCGCCGACGACGTAGTGGTCCTCCTCGAACGTCGTGAGCACGAGGACGCGCACGGCGGCGAGCGCGGCGTCGGCGCAGATCGCCGCCGTCGCGGCGATGCCGTCCGTGCCCGGCATCCGGATGTCCATGAGGACGACGTCGGGACGCAGGGCACGGGTCAGCTCGACCGCGCGCCGCCCGTCCGCGGCCTCGCCGGCGAGCGCGAGGCCGTCCGCGTGCGCGACGAGGTCGGCGACGGCCTGCCGGACGAGGGACTGGTCGTCGACCACGAGCACGGAGATCATCGGGTTCCTCCGCTCGCCGGGACAGGGTGCGGGGCGGCTCCCGCCGGGACCGCGGGCAGGTCGGCGACGAGGAGCCAGGTGCCGTGCGTCGTCGGGCCGTAGGACAGGGCACCGCGCACCGAGTCGATGCGTTCCCGCATGCCCGCGAGCCCGTAGCCCGTCGCGACGTCGGAGCCGGTGGCGGCCGGGGCGGACGCCGGGTTCTCGACCGCGATCGTGACCCGTTCGGGGGTGTACCCGATCGTGACGTCGGCGCGGTGGCCGGAGCCGTGCTTGTGCACGTTCGTGAGCGCCTCCTGGACCGTGCGGAGCGCGACGACGTCGACCGCCGCGGGCAGCTCGCGTGGCGGCCCCTCCGTCCGCAGCCGCACCTCGAGCCCGTGCACCGTGAACTCACGGACGGCGTCGTCGAGGAGGCCGAGGCCGGGCGGCTCGGTGTCGAGCGCCTGCGGGTCGCGGAGGGTCGAGAGCAGGTCGCCGATCTCCGTCAGGACCGTCCGGGACGCCGCCCGGATCGTCGCGAGCGACTGCTCCGCGTCGTCGGGACGGGTCCGCATCGCGGACGACGCACGGCCCGCGTGCAGGTTGATGACGGCGATCTGGTGGGCGACGGCGTCGTGCAGGTCGCGCGCGATCGCGAGGCGGTCCTCGGCCACGCGCTGCCGGGCGAGGGCGTCCCGCGTCCGCTCGGCGCGTTCGGCGCGCTCCTCGATCGTCCGGACGTTCGCCCGCTGGCTCCGGATCGCGTCGCCGATCGCCCCGCCGAGCAGGACGACGAGCTCGAACTGCGCCCCACCCTGGCCCGCGACGAGCCCCGCGGTCCACAGGGCCACGGCCGTCACGGCCGTGGCGAGGACCGCCTGCCGCCGGGACCGCTCGACCGCGACCCCGTACGTGGCCACGGCGGCCGCGAGCGCGAGCCCTGGCCCGAACGCGTCGAGGCCTACCGCGACCCAGGCGAGCGCGACCGTGCCCGCGAGCACCGGGACAGCCCAGCGGCGGCGGAACAGCAGCAGGACGGCGGCGAGCACGTTGACGGCGAAGACCTGGGAGTCCCACGCGGGGACGACGCCGTCGGTCGGGAGCCGCCCCGAGATCGCGACGAGCCCCGACGCGAGGACGTCGGCGCCGCGCCGACGCGCGGCAAACCATCGGGGGTCGGCGGGGTTCAGGACCATCGGCGGGCAGGGCTCCTCGGTTCGGCTCTCTCCAAGGATCGCCTATCGCCACGCTTCGCTCGTCCTCCGGGCGACGTACCGGCGTACCCCCGTGGGGGTACGCACGATGCCCACCCAGGGGGGATTCGCGACGGCGGCGAGTCCGTGACGATGGCGGGGAGGCGCCGCCCGCGCCGTCGCACCGACCCGAGGAGATCCATCGTGACCCCCGTTGAGCCTGTCGTGACCGTGCCGCCCGACGCCCCGCCGTCCGGACGGCACGAGCGGGGCGCGTTCGCGCGGCTCGGCCGCGGCGTCGCCCGTCGACCCTGGTGGGTGGTCGCCGTCTGGGCGGTGCTCGCCGTCGTCGTCGTGGCGTTCGCCCCCGCCGCGAAGACCACCACCGACCAGGCGGACTTCCTGCCCCACAGCTACGACTCGGTGCAGGCCGGGGAGCTCATGTCCTCGGCGTTCCCCCAGGAGCAGACCTCGGGCGCGACGATCGTCTTCGACCGCGCGGACGGCAGGCCGCTCACGGACGACGACGTCGCGACCATCGGACGGATCGCGTCGGGACTCGACCTGGGGACGGTGTTCACCGAGGCGGGCAAGCCGCAGGTCTCGCCCACCAAGGAGGCGGCGATCGTCGACCTGGGCCTCGCCGACGGGGCCGACGCCTACGGCGCGGACGCCACCGACCAGCTGAAGGACGTGCGCAGCCAGCTCTCGTCCGCGGTCGACGGGACCGGGCTCGAGGAGGGCGTGACCGGGACCGTCGCGCAGAACGTCGACGACGCCGCGTCCGGGCAGAGCGCCGAGGCGATCGTCATGCTCGCGACGCTCGTGCTCATCATCGTGCTGCTCGGGTTCATCTTCCGCAGCGTCCTCGTCGCGCTGATGCCGATCGTCGTCGTGGGGGTCGTCGCGCTGGTCGCGAACGGCCTGATCGCCTTCGCGTCCGAGTGGTTCGGGCTGAGCAACGACAGCTCGACCGGCGTCATCCTCATCGTCGTGCTCTTCGGGATCGGCACCGACTACATCCTGTTCTTCCTGTTCCGCTACCGGGAGCGGCGCCGTCTCGGGGAGGACCACCGGACCGCCGTCGCGCACGCGCTGAGCCGGGCCGGGGAGCCCATCGCGTCGGCGGGCGCCGTCGTCCTCGTGGCGTTCCTCACGCTGGTGCTGTCGTCGCTCGGGATCTTCCGCGCGATCGGCCCGTCGCTCGCGATCGCGGTCGGGGTGACGCTGCTGGCGGCGCTCACGCTGGTGCCCGCGGTGGTCACGCTGCTCGGCAGGGCGCTCTTCTGGCCGTCGAAGACCATCACCCGCGAGCCGAAGCCCACGCGGTTCGCGGCGATCGGCCGCGCCGTGGGCCGTCATCCCGGGCGGTGGGCCGTGGCGTCCGGCGGCGTGCTCGTGATCCTCTCGGTGTTCGCGCTCGGGTTCAGCCCGACGTTCGACCTCTCGTCCTCGGGCTCGTCGTCGACCACGGAGTCCGCGCAGGCGACCGCACGGATGGAGGCCAAGGGCTTCAGCGCAGGCGCGACCGACCCGACGCCCGTCGTCCTGCACGCCGCCGACGGGAAGGCGCTCACCGAGGACGAGGTGGCGAAGTTCGCGGACGCCCTCGCGAAGACCGACGGCGTCGGGCAGGTGAGCGGGCAGCTGCTCTCGCAGGCGGACCCGAGCACCGCGGTCGTCATGGTCGCGCTCACGGCCGGACCGACGACCGACGCCGCCCAGGCGATCGTCAAGGACGACCTGCGACCCGCGGCCGACGCTGCCGCGCCCGACGGCGCCACGGCGTACGTCGGCGGGACGGCGGCGGTGTTCGTGGACTTCAAGTCCGCGATGAACCGCGACTACGCGGTCGTGTTCCCGGTGGCCGCGGCGATCATCCTGATCATCCTCATGCTGGTGCTGCGCAGCCTCGTCGCGCCCTGGTACCTCATGCTGTCCGTGGGCCTCGGGTTCACGGCGACGCTCGGCGCGACCGTGGTGGTCTTCCAGCACCTCAAGGGCGACTCGGGCCTGATCTTCCTGCTGCCGATCTACATCTACCTGTTCGTCGTGGCGCTCGGCACCGACTACAACATCCTCATGGTCACGCGCCTGCGTGAGGAGGCGCGGGCCGGCAAGACCCCGCGCGAGGCGGCCGCCGAGGCGATCAAGCACGCGGGCCCGACGATCGGCGCCGCCGGCATGATCCTCGCCGGCACGTTCGCCTCGCTCATGCTCGCGGGCAACTCCCTCATGACCAGCATGGGGTTCGCGATCGCGTTCGGCATCGTGATCGCCGCGTTCGTGATGTCGCTGGTCTTCACGCCGGCGCTGACCGCGCTCGTCGGGCACAAGGCGTGGTGGCCGGGGCACGGGGACGAGCCGACCCGCGCCGGTGAGGCGCCGGAAGCCCAGAAGGAAGCGGTGCTGGCCGACGCCTGACGACCCTCGGACCCGTGAGTGCGGAGTCTTGGTGCGACACGCCCGGCGTGTCGC
>NZ_JBHUWD010000054.1:0-21446 GCF_042670205.1 Luteimicrobium sp. NPDC057192
GCGCGGTGGGCGCGCCCCGGGGGGGCGCCCCCGCCGTCCAACACGACGGGCCGGCGTCGACCACGCCCCCAACAGCCGCTTGCTCGACGCCGGACCTTCTTGCTCGGCGGACGCCGCACCTCAGCCCGCGCGGCGCAGGCGCAGCGAGTTCCCGACGACGAGCACGGAGCTCGCGGCCATCGCGGCACCCGCGATCATGGGGTTGAGCAGGCCCGCCGCGGCGAGGGGGATCGCCGCCACGTTGTACGCGAACGCCCAGAACAGGTTCTGCTTGATCACGCGCAGCGTGCGCCGCGACAGTCGGATGGCTGTCGCCGCGACCTGCAGGTCGCCCCTGACGAGCGTGATGTCGCTCGCCTCGATCGCGACGTCGGTGCCCGTCCCCATCGCGAGGCCGAGGTCGGCCTGCGCGAGGGCCGCGGCGTCGTTGACGCCGTCGCCGACCATCGCGACGACCGCGCCCTCGCCCTGCAGCCGCTCGACGACCGCGACCTTGTCCTCGGGCCGGACGTCGGCGATCACGTCGCTCTCGGCGATGCCGACCGCGGCCGCGGCCGCACGTGCCGCGGGGGCGTTGTCCCCGGTGAGGAGGACGGGCCGCAGCCCGAGCTCGCGCAGCTGCCCGACGGCGTCCACGGAGGTCGGCTTGACCGTGTCGCGGAGGCGGATGACGCCGCGCGCGGCGCCGTCCCACGCGACGACGACGGCCGTCGCACCCGATTCCTGTGCGATCTCGACGGCCTTCGCGACGTCGGCGGAGACCTCCACGCACTGCTCGGCGAGCCACGCGGGGCGGCCGACGAGCACGTGGTGGGCGCCGCCGTCGTCGGGCACCGAGCCGGACACGAGGCTGACCGTGCCCTCGACGCCCCCGCCGGCGTGGTTGTGGAAGCCCGACACCTCGGGGAGGCCGGGCGCGCCGGCCTCCTTCCGGGCGGCTGCCGCGACGGCCTGGGCGATCGGGTGCTCGCTGAGCGCCTCGACGGCGCCGGCGAGCAGGAGCGCGTCCTCCCGCGGGGTAGCGCTTTTCGCCCGAGGTAGCGCGGAGTCCGTGCTACCTGAGGCGAGAGCTGCTATCTCGGCGACTCGGGGGGCGTCCACGCCCTCGACGCTCATGCGGCCCTCGGTCACGGTGCCGGTCTTGTCGAGGACGACCGTGTCGACGCGACGCGTCGACTCGAGGATCTCGGGGCCCTTGATGAGCGCGCCGAGCTGGGCGCCGCGGCCCGTGCCGACGAGCAATGCGGTCGGGGTCGCGAGACCCAGGGCGCAGGGGCAGGCGATGATCAGCACCGCCACGGCCGCCGTGAACGCCATCTCGACGCTCGAGCCGCCGATCAGCCATGCGGCGAGCGTGCCGAGCGCGATCACGAGGACGACGGGCACGAAGACCGCGGAGATGCGGTCCGCGAGCCGCTGCACCGGGGCCTTGCCGGTCTGCGCCCGCGCGACGAGCCGCCCGATCTGGGCGAGCGTCGTCTCGTCGCCGACCCGCGTCGCGCGGACCAGCAGCGTGCCGGACGTGTTGACCGTCGCGCCGGTCACGACGTCGCCGGGGGTGACGTCCACGGGCACGGGCTCACCCGTCAGCAGAGACGTGTCGACGGCGCTCCGGCCCTCGACGACCTCGCCGTCGGTCGCGACCTTCTCGCCCGGGCGGACCCGGAACAGGTCGCCCTCGGCGAGCGCGGCGATCGGCACCCGCTCCTCGGAACGGGATCCGTCGGGACCGGTGACGACCCGTGCGACGTCCTTCGCACCGAGCTCCAGCAGCGAGCGGAGCGCGTCGCCCGAGCGGCGGCGCGACCGGTACTCGGCGTAGCGGCCCGCGAGGAGGAACGTCGTCACGACGACGGCCACCTCGAAGTAGAGCTCGGGCGCGGCGCCGGGGTGGGCGGCCGAGGGCACGAGCGTCGGGCGCATCTCCATGCCGATCTCGCCCGCGCCACCGAACAGCAGCGCCCACAGGGACCAGACGGTCGCGGCGATCACGCCGAGCGCGACCAGCGTGTCCATGGTCGACGAGCCGTGCCGGCCCGCCCGCCAGGCGGCGCGGTGGAACGGCCACGCTCCCCACGTCACGACGGGCAGCGCGAGCGCCGCGACGACCCACTGCCAGCCGTCGAACTGCAGCGCCGGGATCATCGACAGCGCCACCACGGGCACCGCGAGGACCGCCGAGAGCCGCAGCCGGCGGAGCAGGTCGTGCCCGCGGTCCGGGGTGGGGGCGGAAGTGTCCTCGCCCTCGACCATCACGTGGCCCGGGGCCATCGTGTGGCCGGAGAGCGCCATCTCCTCCTCGGTCATGCCGTGCATGTCGTGGTCCATGCCCTCGTGGGGCGCGCCGTCGTGCTCGTGGGCCGCGGCGTCGTGCCCGACGGCGGCGGGTGCGGCGCCGTGCCGCTTGGTGATCCGCGCGTCGTACCCGGCCTTCCGGACGGCGGCGACCAGCTCGTCGTCGGACGCGCTCGTCCCGGGCTCGAGGACGACGTGCGCGGACTCGAGCGGCAGGTTCACGGTCGCCGTCACGCCGGGCAGTGCGGAGAGCTTCTTCTCGACGCGGGTCACGCACGAGGCGCAGGTCATGCCCTCGACGGCCAGCTCGATCTCCTGCGGTGGGTGTTCCGCGGTGGGGTGGGTGGGAGTGCTCACGACGTGGGTCGCCTCCTCGGGTGGACTTGGGGTCAGTGGATGCCGACGACGGCGTAGCCCGCCTCGTCGACGGCGGCGCGGAGCGCGTCCTCGCTCACCGCGGCGTCGGTGGTGATCGTCACGGGCGTGGTGCCCCCCGGGACGAGGGCGACGTCGACGGACGTGACGCCGTCGAGCGCGGTGAGCTCGGTGGTGACGGACTGGGCGCAGTGCCCGCAGGTCATGCCGGTGACGTCGATGATCAGCTGGGTGGGTGCGGTGCTCATGTCGAATCTCCTCCGGGTGGGGTGTTTCAGCTGCGGACGAGGCGCGCGATCGCGTCGGCGGCCTCGCGGACCTTGGCCTGGCCTGCCTCGTCGGACTCGCGGGCGGCGTCGACGACGCAGTGCCCGAGGTGGTCCTCGACGAGCCCGAGGCTGACGGCCTGGAGCGCCTTGGTGACGGCGGAGACCTGGGTGAGGACGTCGATGCAGTAGGCGTCCTCGTCGACCATGCGGGCGATGCCGCGGACCTGGCCCTCGATCCGGCGCAGGCGCTTGAGGTACGCCTCCTTGTCCTGCGCGTACCCGCGGGCCGGGGCGGCTGCCGGCTCGGTGGCGTGGTGCTCGTGCGTCATGGCGTCCTCAGATCCGCTATACGGGTGGGGGGTATCTATGGCAGCCACTATACCCCTGGTGGGTATGGAGTCAAGGCCCGTGCGCGGGGTCCCGCACGACCGCGGGCCGGGGCCGCTCGGTGGAGCGTCCCCGGCCCGCGTCTCCGCGCGCGCCGCCGCGCGGGGTCGGTTCGTCAGAGCGAGCTCAGCGCGACGGCGTCGGCCATCGCGGCGTACCCGATGTCGCCCGGGTGCAGGTGGTCGCCCGAGTCGTAGGCGGGCAGCATCCGGTGCGGGTCGGACGGGTCGCGCAGGGCTGCGTCGAAGTCGACGTAGCCGTCGTAGTCGCGCGTGGAGCGGATCCAGTCGTTCACTCCCTGGCGCGCGGCCTCCTCGGACGCGTCGTAGGTGGACCAGCCCTCGAAGGGGGTGACCGTCCCGCCGAGCACGCGGACGCCCTTCGCGTGCGCCATGGCCGCGAGCTCGCTCAACCCGGCGGTGATCTTCGATGCGTCGAGCTGGTGCGGCTCCTGCTGGATGTCGTTGATCCCGAGCAGGATGATCACGGTCCGCACGCCGGTCTGGTCCAGCACGTCGCGCTGGAAGCGGTCCAGGGCGGCAGGGCCGAACCCGTCGCCGCCGTCGAGGAGGACGCGGTTGCCCCCGATGCCGGCGTCGACCACCGCGAGCGGGCGGCGCTCGGCGTTCAGCCGGCCGGCGAGGAAGTTCGGCCAGCGGTGGTCGACGTCGTAGGTCGACTGGTAGCCGTCGGTGATGGAGTCCCCGAACGCGACGACTGTGCCGCGTGCGCCCGAGCCCGCGACGTCGACTCCCGTCACGAAGTGCCAGGCCTGCGTCTTCTGCGGCAGGGCGGCGGCCGACGTCGCCTCCGTGGCGTTCGTGCCAGAGGTGAAGAAGGAGTTCTGCTGGGCGCCGGGGTGGAACGTCATCGGTGTCGAGTACCCGGGCGTGTAGGTGGACACGAGCAGGTCGTGGTCCGCGGGCACCTCCAGCCGGACGGGGTCGCTGACCACACTCTGGCCCACGGGGATCGTCACGCGTTCCGCGCCCCTGAAGTGGAGCGGGCGCATCGTGCCGGGCTGGACCTGGGCGGTTCCCGGCGTCGACGGCAGGGCGACGGTCGCCTCGTCGACGACGAGCGGCGCGGTCCCGAAGACGTTCGACAGGTGGACCCGCACCTCGGTCCCGCCGACGCTCGTGTGGACGACGTCGCGGATCGTGCAGCTGGCGCAGCCGTTGTCGACCTTCCCGCTCGGGGACATGCCCCAGGTGGCGACCCACGAGGGTCCGTGGGGGCCGGTGCGGCCTCCCGGGGTGTCGGCACCGGCCGGAGCGACCGCTGCGGCGACCAGGGCCGTTGCGACGGCCGCGCTGGGAAGGATCCGCCGGACCCAGGACGGGCGGGTGGATCGGGGGGAGTGGTGCACGGTAGCTCGCACGGCTCTTGCCTCCTGGCGTGGGGGCCTTGGAAGGCCCTTTCTGACAGCGTTGTCAAGCAGGAAGCCTAGGGCGACCGGCGTCGCGCGGCAACGGGAACGACGCGCTCGACGCGCGGGTCGGGGGCCCGAGGACGACGATGGAGCGGAAGAGCCGCACCACCGCCACCCGTGCCCGACCTGCACCGACGCAGAGTCGGGGCACCGGCCGACCGCCAGGGAGCTGCCATGACCGACGTCCCCGTCGCACCCGACCCGTTCACCCGCTCCGTCCAGGGAACCGCGCGCCAGTACTGGTGGCTGCCCGTGCTCCGCGGCGTGCTCACGATCGCCTTCGGCCTCGTCGCCGTGATCTGGCCCGACGTCACGGCCCTCGCGATCCTCTGGGTCATCGCGATCTTCGCGATCGTCGACGGCCTGCTCGAGATATTCGACGCGATCCGGTACCGGGCCTCCGGGGGGACCGCCCTCGGCATCACGTTCGGCGTGCTGTCCGTCGCCTTCGGTGTCGTCGCGCTGGTCTGGCCCGGCCCGACCGTCACCGTGTTCGCGGTGATCGTCGGTATCTGGGCGATCCTCGTCGGCCTCGTGGGGCTGGCGGCGAGCATCGACCTGCGCAAGGCCGTCGGCAGCGGGTGGGGCTGGGGCGCGCTGACCGGGGCCCTGACGGTCGTCCTCGGGATCCTGCTCCTCATCTGGCCCAAGGGCAGCATCGCCGCCCTTGTGTGGCTGGTCGGGATCTGGGCGTTCGTCGCCGGGATCCTGCTCGTCGTGATCGGCTTCCAGGTCCGCCGGCTCGCGAAGGCGGACCTCACGGTCTGAGCCGGGTCGCGCCACGCAGGGGGATGACCCATGGCACAGACCGTCGGGCACGACGCCCGCCCTCCACGGCACCGCGCCGGACGCCGTCCGGTCGCCTGGTCGCTCGCCCGCGCCTCCGAGCCGCTCGGCTGGACGGTGCTGGCGGCATCGGGCGCAGGGCTCCTCGGGCTCGGCGCGGTGCTCACCGCGACGCACGCGTGGGCCGCCTGGTACACCGCGCTCGTCTTCGGGCTCTGGTTCCTGGCGCTGCTCGCGTGGGCCGACGCCTTCCAGGCGCGGCTGCCCTGGCAGGTGTCGCTCGTCGTCGGGCTGCTCTGCCTCGGGGGCGCCACGGTGCTCCCGGGCACGACGGCGCCGCCCGCCGACGCGGCGTCGTTCGCCGTGGCCGCGCTGGGGGCGGGGGGCATCGGCTTCACGCTCGGGCCGGTCGCGGGCGCCCTCGGGCGGGGGCTCGACCGGGCGCGCGGGAAGTAGCCCGCACGGCGGCTACCCTCGCCGGGTGGACCGTGCGATGACGCCCTCCGACCAGTCCCGACGCGAGCGCGAGCTGACCGCGCCCGACGGCACGTGGCTCGACCTGTGCCGGCCGGACGGGCGCGTCGACCCCGCGGCGGTCGGCTGGTCACGGCGCCCGCTGCACCGCGCGAACCTGCGCGGCTGGGGCCGCCGGAAGCGCTGGGAGTACTGGGGGATCGTCAGTCCGACGCATGCCGTGGGCGTCACCTTGTCCAGCCTCGACTACGCGGGCGTGCACGGCGTGTACGTCCTCGACCGTTCGACCGGTGAGGAGACGACCGTCGACGCGGTCGTCCCGTTCGCGCGCGGCGCCGTCCTGCCGGACCGGTCCGGGGGAGGCCGCGCGTCGGCGCGGGCGGGCAAGCTGGTCGTGGCGGTCGACGAGGAGGATGGCGGCACCCGGCTGCGCGTCGAGCACCCGCGCGTCGGGCTCGACGTCCTTCTCGCCCGGCCCGCCGGGCACGAGTCGATGAGCGTCGTCGTGCCGTGGAGCGCCCGCCGGTTCCAGTACACCGTCAAGGACCTCTCGCGGCCCGCGACCGGCACCCTGCGCCTGGGCGCGGGGCCCGACGCCGTCCGGCACGCGCTCCCGCCCGGAGCGAGCTACGGCGTCCTCGACCACGGCCGCGGGAAGTGGCCCTACCGGATCACCTGGAACTGGGCCGCGGGCAGCGGCGACGGCCGCGGCATCCAGCTCGGCGGACGCTGGACCGACGGCACCGGGTCCACGGAGAACGCGTTGCTGGTGGACGGCCGGATCCACAAGATCGGCGACGACCTGCGCTGGGACTACGACCCCGGCGACTGGCTCCGGCCCTGGCGCATCACCGGGCCGCGCGTCGACGCGACGTTCCACCCCGAGCACGTGCGCGTCGCCCGGACCGAGCTCGGCGTCGTCGGGTCGCGCACGCACCAGTGCTTCGGCACCTTCACCGGGCACGCCCAGTCCGACGACGGCGCGTGGGTGCCGCTCGACGGGCTCGTGGGGTGGGCCGAGGAGGCCAGGCAGCGATGGTGAGGCCGGTGGTGCGGGGGCGTCGTCAGCGGATCAGGCTCCAGGCGCGGATATAGCTCGTCGTGACCCGCGGGTGCGGGTAGGGCGTCTTCTCGTCGAAGAAGACGAACGAGTCGTCGTGCTTCCAGGTGAGCGTGACCCACTTCCAGCCGGTCGTCGTGGCGGCGGTGCGCACGGACATGACCTTGTTGCCCACCTGAACCTGGATGGTCCCGCACTCCGGGCACGTGCGGACCTGGAGGCGGACGCCGTGCGTACCGCGGTCGTGGAGGAGGCGCGCCCCCCAGGTCGGCCCGCACCGGGTCGCGGGCACGCAGTTCTTGAGCGCGACGACCCTGACGCTGCCGAGCGTGGTGCGGTGGGCGTCCTCGAGTGCCTTCGACGTCGCGGGAGCGGCGACGTTGGAGCACCGGGCCTTCGACCACGCGCTCACGTTGCCCGCGGTGTCACGGGCGCGCACCTGGAAGCATGCCTGCCGCCCCGTGCGGACGGTGGTCGTGTACGACCGTGCCGTCGTCGCCGAACGCACCGTCTTCCAGCCGCTGAACACGCCCGTCGGGGATGCTGCGCGCATCCGCACGTCGAAGCGCAGCGCGTGGTCGTCCTCCCCCGCGAAGCGGATCGTCGTGCGGACCTCGCCGGACTTCGGGACCCCGAACCACCGCGGCGGCCCGACGATCTTCGTGAGCTTCGGCCTGGTGCCGTCTGCGAAGGTGCAGCGCGAGGACGACCAGGCGCTGACATTGGCCTCCGGGCCGGCGAAGTCGTCGCGCGCACGGACGGCGAAGCACACACGCTGCCCGGTACCGAGTGTGACCTTCTGGCTCGTCCTCGTCGTGGCCTGCCAGGACGTCGGGTGCACCCAGGAGCCGTACGTCGTCGAGCCCTTCGGCGCCGTCTTGTAGCGCACGTCGAAGCTCTCGAGGTCCACGGCCGTCGAGCCGTACGTCACCGTGGCGACGGCCTTGCCCTCCGTCGCCTTCACGGCGCTCTTCGGTCCCGTGACCTTCACGGTGGGCGGGGTGCCGTCGACCGTCGTGCACGCCGTCGCCCACGGGGTGGCGTTGCCGGCCGGGTCGACCTCGCGGACGCGGAAGCAGGTGGTGGCGCCACGGGGAGTCTCGACCTGGGCGGAGAACTCGTCGCGATCCCGCTCGATGGTTCGCCAGTCGTAGGTCTGCCACGGGCCGTACGCGCTCGTGGCGGACGGCCGCTGGCGGTACTGCATCGTCGCGACCGGCGCGCCCGACGACCGGAACGGCGCCTCGGCCCGGTCGAGGGTGCCGAAGGCGGTCGCGGTGACCTTCGTCCAGCGCACGAGCGGATCGGTCACGAGGGTCGGGGTCGCCGGGGCCAGCCGGTCCACGAGCGCGGTCGCCGCCGGGGAGGTCCACCGCAGGTCGGCGATCCGCGCCCGCCCGTCCGTGCCGACGAACGCGAGGCTCGTGCCGGCATCGTCGACGTCCGGGGTGACGAGCCTCCCGGCGCCGTACGTCTGCGTCCGCCGCGAGCCCGTGAGCTCGCGAACCGTGAGGGTGCCTGTGCTGCCCGCCACGGCCGTCAACCCTGCCACGGCGTTGGAGGCGATCGCTGCGCGCCGCCACGACGTGACGTCGACGTCGGCGTAGACGCCCCGGAGGTCGCGTGCCAGGGTGCGCTGGCCGATCAAGAGTCCCCACTGGTCGATGACCGTGAGGGTCGTCGTCTCGTCCATGCTCGCTTCCCCTTCGGTGTCGCCGCTCACGTAGGCCCCCGACACCACGTCCCACGCCGTCGTCTCGTCGTCGCGAAACACGGAGGAGCGCCAGAGCGTCGTCCCGCTGATCCCGACAGGGTCTCCGCTCCCGTACGCGTGGTGGGTGAAGACGACGTCTCCACTCGCGACGTCGATGACGTCGGTCGAGATATCGATGGAGCCCGGGAACGGCTGCGTCGACGGGAGGACCGCGTACAGGCCGCGGTGCCCCAGCGCGGTGCCCGTCGGGACCGTGCGCGCCGTCCACGTGTGGTCGTCGGCGCGCCGGGCGATCACGTCGGTGCCGTCCGCGGCAGCGACGAGAAGGGCGTGACCCTCGGCAGCCAGGAGGTGACCGGTCAGCGGCGTGCCGCCGACGGTGACCGGGCTCCACTCGACGGCAGAGCCGTCGCGCGGGATGGAGACGATGCCGGTGGCGGTCTCGCCGTACACGGCGTCGTCCGTGAGCCCGACGCCACCGGTCAGGCGGACCGTCGACGACGGTGCCACGACGACGGACCCCGCCGCAGCAGCCACGAGCGTCGCACCCGCAGCGGACGGCACGTCGGCCAGGACGGTGGTCCCGGCCAGCGCGGCAGCAGCGGCCCACGCCCAGCTGCGGGCGAACGGTGTCGCGTGCGCGAGCTTCATCGATCTCCTCGGGAGGTGCAGTGTCGGGGCGCCTGTCGGTCGGGCGCCGCGGCGCGGATCTCCGGTCAGTGGCGGACGAGCACCCACGAGCGGACGTACGCGTGCTTCGACGACGGCGGGTAGAGGTCGATCTCGCCGAGGACGTTCGCCGACAGGGGCCACCGGAGCGTGACCGTCTTCCACCCGCTGTTCCGCGAGCGGGTGTTGATCGTGTACATCCGGTCGGTGACCTGGACGCGGAAGGAGTCGCAGGTCGGGCAGGTCCGGACCTGGAGCTGGATCCCCCGGATACCGTCGTGCGCCCAGATCGTGGCCCCTGGGACCGCGACCCTGACCCCGCCGACCGTCGTGTGCTTTGCGGCCTTGAAGGGCCCCACGGTGGCGGGCGCGGCCAGACGCGTGCAGCGCACCGCCGACCAGGCGCTGACGTTCCCCGCCAGGTCGTGCGCGCGGACCTCGTAGCACCCTTCCCAGCCCGATCGGAGAGTGAACGAGTAGTGGGTCGCCGCGGTCTTGTACGCGACGGTCTTCCACCCGGGCAGCTTTCCCGTGGCGCCGGCGACGTTGTACCGGACGTCGAACCGCAGCCCGTGGTCGTCCGTGCCCGCGAAGCGGATCGTCGAGGTCCGCTTGCCCGTCGACGACACGGGCTGCCAGCCGGAGGGGCCCGTCAGCCTGGTGAGCCGCGGCTTCGTGCCGTCCGCGAAGGTGCACCGCGCGGAGGACCACGGGGTCACGTTGCCTGCGATGTCACGCGCCCTGACCGAGAGGCAGACGCGCTGCCCCGTGGTGATCGTGACGCTCACTCCCGGCCGGGGAGCGGATCTCGACCACGCGGTGGTGCCCTGCCACGACGACGGATAGACCCACGAGCCGTAGGAGGTCGAGCCCCGGGGCGCCTTCTTGTAGCGGACGTCGTAGTCCTGGACGCGCGTGTCGTCCGTCGCCTCGTAGGTGAACGGGACCGTGGCCTTCCCGTTGACGGCTTTGGTCGACGTGGCTGGGCCGTGGACCGTGAGGTGCGGCGCGGTGCCGTCCACGGACCCGCACAGGGTCGACGACCACGCTGAGTAGTTGCCCGCTCCGTCGCGGGACCGCGCCTGGAAGCACGTCGTCGTCCCCCGTGCGACGACGAGGTCGAGTCGCCAGGAGTCGCCCGCGATCCAGGGCCCGAACGTGCTGACACCGATCGTGTGCTGGTGGTAGCGGATCTCGACGTCGCCCAGCCCTGACGGGCGGTACGGAGCCGTCCCCGCGTCGGTTCCGGCAGACGTCGTCACCGAGAGCACGGTCGAGGTGACGGAGCGGTGCCCGTTCCAGGAGAGGGCCGGCACCGGCGGGGGCGTGTGGTCGACGATCGTCGCCCCAGGCGCGGCCGCCCAACCGAGGTCGACGAGCCGCACGTGATGGGTGCGGTCGACGTAGGCGAGCGTGCTGCCCCTGTCGTCGAGGTCCAGGTCGGCCGAGCCAGCGGCCCCCACTGTCCGGGTGGTGCGTGCGCCGGTGAGCTCGCGGGTCATGACGGTCCAGGACGACGTCAGCCAGGCGACCGCCCGCGACCCGACTGCGGGGTGGCGGAGCGCCGACGAGGAGCCGACGAGGAGGTCCGTGTAGACGCCGTCGAGATCGATCACGCTGGTATTCCCACCGGTGGCAAGTGCCCAGCGGCCACTCACGGACAGCTCGTCGCCGGGGGCGAACGTGGGTTCGGGCGCGACCCGCAGCACGGTGCCGGCTGGCAGCGCGTACTGGTTGATGGTCTCGCCGTAGGGAGCACGGGCCCACACCGTCGAACCGTCGATGGCCATGCCCGCGACCCAGTCCCGCTGCGAGCGGACGACGACCGCTCCGGACGTGACCTCTTCGATCGGCCAGTTGACCTGGCCGTCGGAGCCCGGGCCGGACGGAAGCAACGCGTAGAGCCCGCCGCGGCCGAGCGTCGTCCCGTTGGGCACGGACCGGCTCGACCAGCTGCCGTCGTCGGCGCGCCACGCGAGCGTGTCGCTGGCGCCGTCCAGGTTCGCGACGAGCAGGCTCTCGCCCTCGGCCTGGAGGAGGTGCCCGGAGAGCTGCGACCCCGCGACGACCACGGGCGCCCAGTCGGTCGCCGAGCCGTCGCGGGGGAGCGTGACGACGCCGTCGTCCGTCTCGCTGTACACGGCGTCGTCGGTGAGCTCCGCGCGGCCGGTGAGGACCACCGTCGACGACGGCGCGACGACCGTCCCGGCCGGGTCGGCGGCCACGGTGCTCGCCGTCGCGGCACGCGCGACCGTCGGGGCCGTGACGAGAGTCATCGTGGCCAGTGCCGCCACGGCGACGGCCGCCCAGGTGCGACGGCTCCGCGCGGTCGTCACGTACGTCATGGGTCTCCTCGTGTGGGAAAGGGCAAGGCCGCTCGTCCTCATCGGATCACGCTCCACGAGCGGAGATACGTCGTGGTCGTCGTCCGCGGGGCGTGGGGATACGCCTCGTACAGGGAGACGGGCGTGTCCGCCGGCTTCCAGGTGACCTTCACATACCGCCAGCCCGGCCTCGCGGACACCAGCGAGACGAAAGTGGGCGAGTTATGGATCTGGACGATGAGGGTGCCGCACGTCCGGCAGGTCCGGACCTGCACCCGGATGCCCCGTGAGCTGGCCGGCAGGATGTACGCGCCCGCGTAGAGGTCGGTCGTGCCCCGGAGGCTCGACGACCGAAGCATCGCGACCCGCGTGCCGCCCAGCGTGGTGCGGCGGTCCGCGTAGAGGGCCTTGGAGCCGCCGGAGGCGGCGACGTTCGTGCAACGCGGCTTCGACCAGGCGCTCACGTGGCCGGCCGTGTCGCGCGCCCTGACGCGGTAGCAGGCCTCGTGCCCGGCCGGCAGGTCGTACGAGAACGACCGCGCCGTGGTCGCCCTGGCAACGTACATCCAGCCCCAGAACGCCTCGTCCGTCCCCGCCGTCCTGATCTGCACGTCGAACCGCAGGGCGTGGTCGTCCCACCCGGCGAACCGGACCGTGGTGCGGACCTTGCCGGACGTCGGCACGCCGTACCACCGCGGAGGGCCGACGACCTTCGTCAGCCGCGGAGCGGCCGCGTCCGCGTAGCTGCACCGCGACGAGGACCAGGCCGAGACGTTGCCCGCGACGTCGCGGGCTCGGACCGAGAAGCAGACTCTCTGACCCGTCGCGATCGTGATGCTCTCCGCGTACGCCCCGATCGTCGGCGACCACACCGTGGTCCCTTGCCACCCCGCCGGGTAGACCCACGAGCCGTACGTCGTCGAGCCCTTGGGTGCCTTCTTGTACCGGACGTCGTAGTTCCTGACCCTTGTGGCGTCGCTCGCGGAGTACGAGACCGTGACCCTGGCCTTGCCATGCACCGACTTCGTACCGGACGACGGGCCGTGGACGGCGAGGCGTGGGGCGGTGCTGTCGACGACGGCGCACTCCGCCCCGGACCAGGCCGAGACGTTGCCTGCTTTGTCGCGGGCACGGGCCTGGAAGCAGGTCGTCGAGTCCCGGGGGACGATGAGCGTGGCGGTCTCTCCAGCGACGCCGACCCAGGCCCCGAACGCGGTCGAGCCGTTCTTGTGCTGGCGATAACGGAGCTCGGCGGTGGCGCCCGACGGCCGGAACGGTGGGGTCGCGCCGTCGCCCTGCGGATACGCGAAGACGGAGATCGTCGTGGAGTTGAGGGCGCGGTTCCCGACGCTCACGAGAGGAACCGACGGTGCGACGCGGTCCACGATCGTCGTGCGGGGGGCCGTCGCCCAGCTGAGGTCGACGAGGCGCACGTGGTCGGTGGGGTCGACGTAGGCGAGCGTCGTGCCCTGGTCGTCGTCGTCGAGGTTGCGGTACCGGGAGGTTCCGACCGACCTGGTGGCACGCGTCCCCGCGAGCTCCTGGACGGTCACGGTGTCCCCGGACAGCCAGGAGATCGTGCGGGCGCCCAGGACGACGCTGCGATGGACGCCAGCGGGGCCGAGGTCGAGGTCGGCATAGACCTGCTGGAGATCGACCACGCGGGCGTCCGCGCCGGTGAAGAGCGCCCAGCGGCCGGAGACGGAGAGTGCGTCGGCGTCGTCGACATCAAGTCTGTTGATCTCCTGGAGCCGTGCCTTGCTCGGGAGCTCGTACTGGTCGACGCCGTGGTACAGGTCGTTCGTCGTCCACAGGGACGAGCCGTCGACGGCGACCCCCCGGAGTCCAGCCCAGAGGTGAACCACGGTGATCGTCCCGGTCGAGACGTCTTCGATCGGCCAGTTCACGATGTAGCTCGCCCCGGGGCCCGGCGGTAGCAGGGCGTAGAGCCCCCCGCGGCCCAGAGTCGTCCCGTTCGGCACGGACCGGACCGACCAGGCTCCGTCCGCGGCACGCCACGCGAGAGTGTCGGACTTGCCGTCGAGGTCGGCCACGAGGAGCGCGTCGCCCTCGGCCTGCAGCAGGTGCCCTGCGAGCTGGGTGCCGCCGACGCTCACGGGCGTCCAGTCGGCACCGACCGCGCCGCGCGGGATCGAGACGATGCCCGACGCCGTCTCGCCGTAGACGGCGTCGTCGGTCAGCCCCGCGTGCCCCGTGAGAACCGTGGCCGAGGTCGGGGCGACGACGGCCCCGGAAGCGACGGCGGCCGTCGTCGAGGACAGCGCCTCCGTGCCCGACGCGGCGGGTGCGGCGACGAGCGCCGTCGTTCCTGCGAGCGCGGCCGCGGCGCCGAAGGCCCACATCCGAGAAGCCCTGCTGACCTGCACGGACGCCATCGTTCCTCCTGCAATTCGTTGCCCGCAGCGCACAGGCTGAGCGGACTTTATCGGAGGTTGGCGTTCGCTGTGAAGGGGTTGCGATGCGGGGATCACGGAACGTCCTGCATGATGCGGGCGTGACCGACGAGAACCGCACGCCGTCTGCCTCCCGCCCTGCTCCGCGGGACGCCGTCGGGCCCGCCGCCGCATGGCTCGTCGTGCTCGCGCTGTGCGCAGCGCTGTGCGTCGGTCTCGACGTGCCACGCCATGTCCCGGGCTGGCTCGCCGACGTCGCCGGCCTGGCGTGGTTCGGCTGGATCGCGGGAGGAGCGCTGTCGCTCGCGCGGCGTGCGGGCTGGGCCGTGCGGGTGGCCTGCTTCGTGGTGCTCGGTGCGGTGGCGCTCGTCCTCGGGCCGCGTTCCGACGGGGTGCCGTCGGGGTGGTGGGCGGCCGGCGGGGAGCTGGCGCTGGTCGCGGGGGCGACCGCGGCGGCGATGGTCCTCGTGCCGCCGATGCTCGCGGGCAAGCGGGCGTGGGACCGGCGCCACCCGGCGCCGACCGCGGCGCAACGGCTCGGGCTGTCCGGTGAGGCCGCGGCGGACGGCAGACTGCCCCTCCGCTGGTCGACGGGGTCGCGCACGGTCGTGCTCGACGACGTCGGCGAGCGATGGATCGAGGTCGTCAAGGTGCTGCGCGATCTCGGCTCGGACCTGGAGTTGTTGGCGACGGCCTCCGCAGTGGGTCGGCCCGAGCAGGGCCCCGCGGTCCCGGTCGTCGTGGCGACGGGCCTGTCCGACGACGACGCGTCCGTCCTGGTCACGGCACTGGAGCGCTGTCGGGCTACTGCCCGCGTCGTCTGAGCTCCCCCGCGCGTGCGTGCGGCGGGCGGAAGCGCGCCGCGGACGTCTCAGCCGACGACCTCGCCGCACCCCGTTACGCTGCGCCCGTGAAGATCGTGACCCCCGCCAGCGAGACGTACCGCGTGCACCGCCGGGTGCTCCCGTGGCGGCGCAGGATCCGGGAGGTGCCGGACTGGGACCTCACCGGCGGGCTCGGCGTCCCCGACGTCGACCACCTCGGGGTGCTCGGCGCGATCCTGCTCGTGATCGGCATCATCATCGCGCTGCCGATCATCGTCCTCGCGCTTCTGGTGGTCGGCGAGATGCTGCTGCTCCTGCTGCTGCTGCCGCTCTTCGTCCTCGCGCGCGTCGCGTTCAAGAAGCCGTGGGTCGTCGAGGTCACGCGCGAGCGGAAGGCCGTGCACGCCGAGGCCGTGGTCGGGTGGGGTGCTGCCGGCGAGCGCGCGCGGGTGCTCGCCGACGAGCTGCGGTCCGTCGTCCCCGCGGCCACGGCCGCGGTCAAGGCCTGACCGGGCCGGTTACCTCGCGGGCACCGCTCCCGTCGTGGAGGTGAGAGCAACCCCACCGACGAAGGAGAACCCCATGGACGCCCGGCTCAACCCCACCGCGACCGTCATCGGCCCCAAGGCGATCAAGCACCTCGTCTCCGCGGACCACGCCCTCGCCGCCTCGACCGTCCCGAACGCGACCCGCGAGCTCATGAAGATGCGCGCGAGCCAGATCAACGGGTGCGGCGCGTGCCTCGACATGCACGTCAAGGAGGCGCTCCTCGCGGGCGAGGACCCGCTGCGCGTCAACCTCGTGTCGACGTGGCGCGAGACGACCGTCTTCACCGAGGCCGAGCGGGCCGCCCTCGAGCTCACCGAGCAGGGCTCGCGACTCGCCGACGGCGGCCGCGTCACCGACGAGGCGTGGGCCGAGGCGGCCCGCCACTACGACGAGGAGGAGCTCACCGCGCTCGTCAGCGTGGTCGCGATCATCAACGCGTTCAACCGGGTCAACGTCATGCTCGGGATCCGCGGCGGCGACTACGAGCCGGGCCACCTCGGCTGACGCGGCTCCGGCGTCGGGGCGGCGCCCCGATGCCGGTCAGGCGGGCGTGACCGCGTCGGCGATCGCGTCGTCCCCGCTCACGAAGGCGATGAACCGGCCGATCGTGTCGCGCCGGTGCAGCACCTCCGCCACGACCTGGGCGACGTCCTCGCGCGGGACGCTCCCGCCATCCGGGGCGTCGCCGTCGTCGGGCGAGCCGGCGTCGATCGCGCCGGTCCCGGGCTCGAGCGTGAGCGTCCCGGGCGCGACGATCGTCCACTCGAGGTCGGTGCCGCGCAGGTAGTCGTCGGCGGCGGCCTTGGCCTCGGCGTACGGGTAGAACGAGCTGTCGGACGGGACGCCGTGGTCGAGGCCGGCGCCCAGGTACGAGACCACCACGTACCGCTGGATCCCCGCGCCGCGCGTCGCCTCCATGGAGCGGATCGCGGCGTCCCGGTCGACGGCGAACGTGCGTCGCGGGTCGCCGCCGCCCGCACCGGCCGACCACACGACGGCGTCGTGCCCGCGCAGCACGTCCGACAGGTCGGACGCCGAGAGCTGTTCGACGTCCGCGACGACGCCGCGCGCGCCGGTCGCGTTCACGTCCGCGACCTGGTCGACGTGCCGGACGAGCGAGGTCACCTCGTCCCCGCGCGCGACGAGGATCGGTGCGAGCAGGAGGGCGACCTTTCCGTGGCCGCCGATCACGGCGATGCGAGACATGCCCTCACTCTCCCGCGCCCGACGCCGTCCCGCAGGTCGGGCCGCCGAGATACCGAGATCCGGCCGAGATACCGAGGACGCATCGGTATCTCGAGCAGATCTCGGTATCTCGCCGGGATGGCGAGGTGGGGCAGCACGGTGAGGGCGACGCAAGAGTGGTGCCTGCACCCCTGTGCCCGGGCCCCGCCGTGCGAAGGATGGATCAGGTCCGGGCGACCGCCCGGGACCTGGTCGGGGACGTCGTCGGCCGGGCGGATCGAGCCGGGGGACGGCATCGACATGGCAACGAGCACACCTACCCAGGAACGGCGGACGGCCCGTGCCGTCGCGCCGTCGGTCGCGCCGCGCGGCGTGACCCAGCGGGTCGCGGTCTGGAGCGCGACGCACCGCTGGACGGCGGTCGGCCTGTGGGCCCTCTTCATCGTCCTCGCCGCGAGCGTCAGCATGGCCGTGGCGCCGCGCCAGGCCACCGACCTCGACCTCGGCGTCGGGGAGTCGGGCCGCGCGGCCCAGACCGCCGCCGACGCCGGGCACCCCGACGCGACGGTCGAGAACGCGCTCGTCACCGCGCGCACGGGCAAGCTCGACCCGCGCGAGGCCGACGCCGCCGCCCGCGACCTCGTGTCCCGGCTCGGCGCTCTCGACGAGGTCGCGTCCGTCGCGGACCCGGTCACGTCCAAGGACGGCACCGCCGTCCTGGTCCAGGCGACGATGGCGGCGCCCGCCGAGGACGTCGTCGCCCAGGTCCCGGCGCTCGAGGACGCGGTCGCGTCCGTGCAGGCGGAGCACCCCGACCTGCGCGTCGAGGAGGTCGGGATGGCCTCGATCCAGGCGGAGTTCCAGGACTGGCTCGGCAGCCAGCTCGGGCGGGCGACCCTCCTGAGCGTCCCGCTCACCCTGGTGATCCTGCTCGTCGTGTTCGGGGCGATCGTCATGGCCGGCATCCCCGTGGTGCTCGGGCTGTCGTCGGTCGCGGCCGGGCTCGGCCTCTGGGCCGCCGCGTCCCAGCTCCTTCCCGACCCGGGCACGGTCACCGACCTGCTCGTGCTCGTCGGTATGGCCGTCGGTGTCGACTACTCCCTGTTCTACCTGCGCCGGTTCCGCGAGGAGCGCCAGCGACTCGGGAAGGACGCCACGATCGACGCGATCAGCGTCGCCGCCAAGACTGCCGGCCACTCGGTCGTCGTGTCGGGGCTCGCCGTGACGCTCTCGATGGCCGGGCTGTACTTCGCCGGCAACGCGACGTTCGCCGCCATGGCGACCGGGTCGATCCTCGTCGTCCTGGTCGCGCTCGTGTCGTCCGTGACCGTGCTGCCCGCGATGCTCGCGATCTTCGGCCGCTGGGCCGACCGGCCGCGGGTGCCCGTCCTCTGGCGGCTCACCGGCGGACGTCCGCGCCTGGTCCCCGCGATGCTGCGCCGCGTCCTGGCGCGACCGGTGGCCGCGACCGTGACCGCCGTCGTCGGACTTCTCGCGCTCGCGGCGCCCGTCCTCGGGATCTCGCTCGAGAACGGCGACGTCGACGAGTTCCCCCGCACCCTGGCGACCATGCAGACCTACGACCGCCTCGTCGCCGAGTTCCCGCAGGGTGCCGCGCCCGACACGGTCGTCGTCCAGGTCCCCGCGGGGCAGGAGTCCGAGCTCCGCGCCCAGGTGAAGGCCCTCGACGCCGAGGTCGCCCGGCACCCCGACGTCTTCGCCGGGACGGAGGCGCCCTGGTACTCGGACGACGGACGCACCGCGGTCGTGACCGTCGACCTCGCCCAGGCCGCGTCGTCGGGCGGGGGCACGAGCGGGTCCGAGATCGCGAACGACTCCGTGGCCACGCTGCGCGAGACCGTCGTGCCGGCCACCGTGGGCAGCATACCCGGCGCGACCGCCGACGTCGGCGGGAACGCCGCGAGCTCGCTCGACTTCACCGCCAACCTCCGGCACGCGACGCCGATCGTGGCAGCGGCCGTGCTCGGGCTGACGTTCCTCGTCATGCTCGTCGCCTTCCGGTCCGTCGCGGTCGCCGGGCTGACCGTCGTGCTCAACGTGCTGTCGATGGCGGCGACGTTCGGTGTGCTGACGCTCGTGTTCCAGGGGACGTGGGCCGAGGGCGTGCTCGGCTTCACGTCCAACGGCCACGTCGTGTCGTGGGTGCCGATGCTCCTGTTCGTCGTGCTGTCGGGGCTGTCGCTCGACTACCACGTGTTCGTCGTGAGCCGGATCCGCGAGAACGCCAAGCTCGGCCTCCCGACGCGCGAGGCGATCCTCGGCGGCGTCACCCGCACCGCCGGGACCATCACGAGCGCCGCGGCCGTCATGGTGGGCGTGTTCTGCCTTTTCGGGGTGCTCGGTTTCATCGAGCTCAAGCAGTTCGGCGTCGGCCTCGTGGTGGGCGTCGTGCTCGACGCGACCGTCGTCCGGCTCGTCCTGCTGCCCGCCACGATGATGCTCGCCCGCCGGTGGCTGTGGTGGCCCGGGCTGCGCCGGACGAGCGCCGTCGTCGGGCAGGGCGTCCCCGAGCTCAGGAGCGCAGATAGGTGAGCACCGCAGCCACGCGACGGGACACCGTCGCCGACGCAGGAAGGTCCAGCTTCATGAGGATCGAGTTGATGTGCTTGGCCACGGCCTTCTCCGTGACCACGAGCCGCTCCGCGATGCCGGTGTTGCCCTCGCCCTCGGCCATGAGGGCGAGCACCTCGAGCTCGCGCGGCGTGAGCCGGTCGAGCAGAGCGGTCGCCGACCGGCGCTGCATGAGGGCACGCACGACCTCCGGGTCGACCGCGGTGCCGCCCGCGGCGACCGTGCGCAGCGCGGCGACGAACTGGACGTCGTCGAACACGCGGTCCTTGAGGAGGTACCCGATGCCCTGCGCCCCGTCCGCGAGCAGCTCGTCCACGTACAGCTGCTCGACGTACTGCGACAGCAGGAGCACCGGCAGGTCGGGCGTCCTGCGCCTCGCCTCGAGCGCGGCGCGCAGGCCCTCGTCGGCGAACGTCGGGGGGAGGCGCACGTCGAGCAGCGCCAGGTCGGGGGAGTGCTCCTCGATCGCGGGCAGGATCTCGTCGCCGTGCGCGACGGCGGCAGCCACCTCGACGCCGTGCGTCGCGAGCAGGCGGGTCAGCCCGTCACGCAGCAGGAACTGGTCCTCGGCGAGCACGATGCGCACGGGGGTCCCTTCGAGGTCGGACGGGGTCGGCGCCAGCCTAGCGGTGGGTGTCGCCGCAGGTCACGGGCTCGTCCCGTCCGTGGCGGGCGTGACGCGCCCGCTCCGATCGGGCAAGGTGGTCCTGTGACGACGACCGCGTTCCCGACCGCGACCCCGGCGGCGCCGCGCGTCGCCCTCTCCCGGCCCGGCGCCCTGCGGCGCTGCCTCGTCCTCGCCGGGCTCGCCTTCGGGGAGCTCTGGCTCCTCGTCTGGCTGATCTTCACCGCGGCGCTGTCGCTCCTGTGGGTCGGCGGCTACCTCGTCCCCGGGGCGCTCAATGCGACCAGGACGGCCGCGCGGCGGCAGCGCCGGCTCGCGAAGGAGTACGCCGGGATCGAGATCCCCGAGTGGTACCGCCCTCTCGACGACGCCCCGCGGGGTGGCGGTGCGCTCGCCCCGTGGCGGCGGCTCGTGGCCCAGGTCAAGGACCCGTCGACCGGACGAGACGTGCTCTGGGTGGTCGCCGACCCGTTCGTCGGGTTCTTCATCGCGCTGCTGCCGATCGCGCTGGTCGCCGAGGCGGTCTGGGGCATCGTGCTCCTCTTCCTCTGGCGGACGATCGTCGACGCCGACGGGACCCAGTGGTTCCTGTTCGTGCCGGTGAGCGACCAGGCCACCGCGATCATCGCGGCGGGCGTCGGGATCGCCGCCGGGGTCTGCGGCGTGCTGCTCGCGCGTCCCGCGCTCGGGTGGCACGCGCTGTGGGCCCGGCTCGTCCTGTCGCCGTCGTCGCGCGCTCTGGAGCAGCGCGTCGAGGAGCTCGCCCGCACCCGTGCCGACGCCGTCGACGACGCGTCCGCCGAGGTCCGCCGGATCGAGCGTGACCTGCACGACGGCGCCCAGGCACGCATCGTCGCCATGGGCATGAGCCTCACGGCGGCCGAGCGCCTCATGGAGACGGACCCCGAGGCCGCGCGGGCGATGCTCGCGGAGGCCAAGGCGTCGTCGTCGGCGGCGCTCCAGGAGCTGCGCGACCTCGTCCGCGGGATCCACCCGCCCGTGCTCGCCGACCGCGGGCTCGTGGACGCCGTCCGGACGATCGCGCTGGAGTCGCCCGTCCCTGTGGACGTCGCGTCGACGCTCGAGGGGCGCGTGCCGATGCCCGTCGAGTCCGCCGTCTACTTCGCCGTGTCGGAGCTGCTGGCGAACGTCGCGAAGCACGCCGTCGCGACGCGGGCTCGGGTCGAGATCTCGCGCACGCCGCAGGCGCTCACGGTCGTCGTGGCCGACGACGGCGCGGGGGGCGCCGCGACGGCCGACGGCTCCGGGCTGGCCGGGATCGCGCGGCGGCTGGGCGCGTTCGACGGGTCGCTCACCCTCGAGAGCCCGCTCGGCGGTGGCACGGTCGCGACGATCCGGGTCCCGCTGGCGGGCTGATCCCGGGCCGGCGCGGGTGCGCTGACGTCGCGCCCCCGCCGAGATACCGAGATCCGGCCGAGATACCGCGTCTGCATCGGTATCTCGGCCGGATC
>NZ_JBHUWD010000055.1:0-19299 GCF_042670205.1 Luteimicrobium sp. NPDC057192
GATCGGCCGCGGCGGCCGGGCGGTTGGGTGGCCCGGTCGCCGCGCCCGGCCCGGTCGCCGCGGCCGAGGGGTGGGGTGCGCGATCTTCCATCCGCGCACTCGTTCCTCGCGCGCTCCCGCCAGACCCGCCACGATCGCGCACCCCACCCCTCGCCCGCGGCTCGGCGGTCGTCTCACCTTCGCGGCGTCGTCACCGCCCACCGCCGAGCAAGCGCTTCTGCTGGCGAGCAAGCGTGTGCTTGCTGCTTGCTCGACGACGAATCCGCTTGCTCGACGATGCGCACGACCCTCCCCGCCCCGCCCCCGGACGCACCCGCAGGACCAGGACCAGCCCCCGACGACGCGACAGGCGCCCAGCCCCCGTAGGCTGACGTGCATGGATGCCGAGGAACGTCTGGCCGTCTTCATCGACTACGAGAACCTCGCGCTCGGCGCCCGGGAACACCTGGGCGGCATGACCTTCGACTTCGGACCGATCGCTGACGCGCTCGCGGTGCGGGGCCGGGTCGTGGTGCGGCGCGCGTACGCGGACTGGTCGTACTTCGACGAGGACCGCCGTGCGCTGACGCGCCACCAGGTCGAGCTCATCGAGATGCCGCAGCGCATGGGTGCGTCACGCAAGAACGCCGCGGACATCAAGATGGTGGTGGACGCCATCGAGATGGCGTTCGAGCGGGACTACATCTCGACGTTCGTGATGTGCACGGGGGACAGCGACTTCTCGCCCCTCGTGCACAAGCTGCGGGAGCTGAACAAGCGGGTCATCGGGGTGGGCGTGGAGCTGTCGACGTCGCGGCTGCTGCCGCCGGCGTGCGACGAGTTCCTCTTCTACGACCGGCTGGAGGGCGTGGACGTCCCGGAGCCGGGGGAGTCGAAGCCGTCCCGGTCGTCGCGTCCGGCGCGCCGGGCCCGGGGGCGTGGGAAGGCGGCGTCGTCGGACGCCGAGGCCGCCGCCGAGGCGACGGAGCCCGCCGAGGCGCAGGTCGAGGCGACCGCGACCGACGAGGACAAGCCCGCGGCGTCGTCGGCGAAGAGCGGAGCCCGCCGCACGACGCGGAAGGGCGCGAAGACGGCCCCGGAGCCGCAGCCGGAGCCTGCGCCCGCGGAGGAGCCGGACGAGGACGAGCAGGACACCGACGAGAACGACGACGTGACCGAGGGCCCGACGATGGAGGTCCGCGTCGCGCAGACCCTCGGCGACCTGGAGTCCTCGACGAGCGGCGACGTCACGGCGTCGGCCCTCAAGCGGGCGCTGCTGCGCAAGGACCCGACGTTCTCGGAGTCGGAGTACGGGTTCCGGTCGTTCGGGGAGTTCGTGCGGTACCTCGCGGACCGGGGGATCGTCGAGCTGGGCACCGGGCCCGCGACCGGCGACCCGTCGGTCTCGCTGCCCGCGCAGGGTGACACGGCCGAGGCGTTCGCGCTGCTGCGGTCCGTCGTCGCGGAGGACGGCGGCTCGGCGGCGATGTCGGGTCTCAAGGACCAGCTCCGCAAGAAGCGTCCGGCGTTCAGCGAGAAGACGCTGGGCTTCCGGGGGTTCCTGCAGTTCTGCAAGGCGGCGGCGGAGGCGGGCGTCGTGGAGCTGCGCTGGGACGACGACGAGGACGGCTACGTCGTCTCCGCGGCGTGACGGGCGGGCCCCGGCTCAGGGGAGCGGGACGACGGCGTCCTTGAGGGGACGCGACGGGTCGGCGGCGGCGGCGACGTCCACGAGCGGGAGGCCTGCCCGCAGGAGGCGCCGCAGCGCGCCGACCTCGCGGTGCCGGTCGACAACGAGGACCGCGCGCAGCCGCGCCACCCGTCGGCCGTCCCGCACCTGCGGGTCGTCGCCGTCCAGGTAGAGGGCGGCCCAGCCGTCGTCGTGCCCGGGGAGCCCGCGCAGCACGACCTCGTCGTAGGGCGAGGGGATGCCGAAGAGCGCGAGGTCGTGCCCGAGCTGCTGGCTGAACACGTAGGGCGCGTGCCCCGGAGCCGCGGCCGGGGTCGGCTCCGCGACCGGTCCGAGGTCCGCGAGGAGGGCGCGCACCGTGCCCTCCGGGTCGTGCAGCGCGGCGGACCAGTGGCCACCCGGCACGTCGCCGTGCACGGTGCTGTGCCGGGTCACGCAGTCGCCCACCGCGTACACGCGGGGGGCCACCCGCCCGACGGCGTCGCCCGCGAGCGAGCCGCGCGCGTCCATGGGCAGGGTGTCGCGCAGCCAGTCGGTGGCCGGGCGTGCGCCCACCGCGGCGAGGACGACATCGCCGTGCAGCACCGCGCCGGACGCGAGCTCGACGCTCGCGCCGTCCCCACCGTCGTCGGGCCGGATGGCGGTCACGGCCTCGCCCAGCCGCAGCTCGACGCCCGCGTTCGCGTACCAGGGCGCCAGGTGCTGGCCGACGTCGGCCCCGAGCTGCCGCTCGAGGGGCACGTCGAGCGCCTCCACGACGACGACCTCGCAGCCCGCCTTCGTCGCCACGCCCGCGACCTCCGCGCCGATCCAGCCCGCACCCACGGACACGAGCCGCGCCCCGGGCGTGAGCCGCGCGCGCAGGCGGGCGGCGTCGTCCCAGGTGTGCAGGAGCGCCGCGTGGTCCCACCCCGGCGGCACGACGGGTCGCGAGCCCACCGCGAGCACCACGGCCTCCGCGTCCACGGTGCCCGACGTCGTCGTCACGGTCACGCCGCCCGGCCGGACCTCGAGGGAGCGCGCGGGATCGGCGGTGCGGACGTCGTCGGCGAGAGCGTGGACGTCGATGCCCATCTCGTGGACCAGGTCGGCGACGGCGTCGCGCTCGAACAGCTCCTTGGAGAGCGGCGGGCGGTCGTAGGGGTCGCGGCCCTCCGCGCCGAGCAGCGTGACCCTGCCCTCGAAGCCCTGCGCGCGCAGCGCGGCGACGGTCTGAGCGCCCCCGAGGCCACCGCCCACCACGACGACGCTCCGCAGGGATGGCTCGCGATCTGACGTCACCCGACCACCGTAGCCGGGTGCGGGCACCGGTAGGCTCAGAGCTCCACATCCCCCGCGCAACGTACGGAGCACCTGCGTGTCCGAGCACCGTCCCCCGACCGACGAGATCGTCGTGCCGCGTCGTACCAGCGCCGCCGTGTGGCTCGTCGTCGCGGCCGTCGTCGCCGCCACCGTGACGTTCGCCGTGGTCGGTCCGCGCGCCGGCTGCTCCGTCGTGTCCGGGACGCTGTTCGCGCTCGCCGTGGCGCGCGCCGTCGGGCCCGAGCCCGGGCTCCCCGGGATCGCGGTGCGCGGACGGGCGCTCGACGTCGTCGGGTACACGCTGCTCGGCGCCGTCATCGCGGTGCTCGCGTTCACCTCGCCGAGCCTCGTCGCCTGAGGTAGCCGCACCCTGGACGCACGAGAGCCCGGTCGCCGAGCGGCGACCGGGCTCTCGTCTGCTACCGGGTGCGTCAGGCCTGCGGCTTGTCCGTCCCGTCGGTGCCCTTCGGCTCGTCGTCGGCGGCCTCGGCCTTGCCCGACGACGGGTTCGCGGCGTCGGAGAGGCCGGCGACCTCGTCCGTCGCGGCGCGGTCACGCAGCTCGTCGGCCTTGGCGTGGAGGTCGCCCGCGGCGACCTCGAGCTTCTCCTCGGCCTCGGCGACGGCGTCGCCCACCGGGTTCTGCGTGCCCTCGGCCAGCGCCGCGGCGCGACGCGGGGCGGCGAACGCCAGGTAGAAGAGCGCGGCGATGCCGGCGCCGACCAGCGGGGCGACCCAGAACAGCCACAGCTGCCCGGCGACACCCTTGAGCGTGAAGATGTTGCCCGTCGAGAAGATGGCCGACGCGGTCGAGCGGGCCGGGTTGACGGACGCGTTCGTGATCGGGCCCGCGACGATGATCGCGGCGAAGAGCGCGAAGCCGATCGAGATCGGCGCGATCTTCGACGACTTCGCGCGCCGGTCCGTCACGCCGATGATGACGCCGACGAACACGGCGGTCACGACGACCTCGATGAGGAGCGCGTGGGTCAGCGAGAACTCCGCCTGGCCCGACGACAGCGCCGAGAGCGGCGAGTTCTTGCCGTACCCGTTGGCGGTGCCGGCGAACAGTGCGCGGGTGCTGTCGACGCTCAGCGCCTTGACCAGGGTGCTGGGGATGGTCGCGAACAGCAGCGCGGCGGCAGCGGCGCCGCCGATCACCTGGGCGATCCAGTAGGGGACCAGGTCGCGCCACTTGGCACGGCCGGCGATCGCGAGACCGAACGTCACCGCGGGGTTGAAGTGGCCGCCCGAGACGTGACCCACCGCCGCGATGAGCGCCGCGACACCGAGCCCGCCCGCGATCGCGACCGGGAAGACGTAGCTCCCGTTCGAGAAGCGGTTGTAGAGCGCGACGCCGACGATCGCGAGCACGAGACCGAACGTGCCGAACGCCTCTGCTCCGAGCCGCGCGGCGAGCGAGGACTCCGTCCGGGCCGGGGGCGCCGCCTGCGCGGGCACCGGGGCAACTGTCACCTGCGACATGGGATTGACCTGTCCGTTCTGATGGGGCGCAGCGGCAGCCGCCACGCGACGAATGGGCATTCAGCCGTCATCTTGCCACCTGCGATGCCCGTAAACGCGCAGATCTTCCCGTCCGAGCGTGTGTTTCTCCTGGGAACGGCATGCCCTGCCGCGGCTCGCCGCCGAGGGTCGCGCGACGGCGCCCCGCGCCGAAGTCTCTTGACATCAAGTAATCTGGTGCGCGGTGCCCGCGATCGCGGGCCGGCCCGCGCAGTGCGGGCGCCGACGCGCGGCACGAACGACGTCCCGTCACCGGCGCCCGGGCCACGGGCCCCAACAACCAGGCTCATACCCCGGGAGTGACCCGCGCATGGCGAAGATCAAGGTCGAAGGTCCGGTCGTCGAGCTCGACGGCGACGAGATGACCCGCATCATCTGGCAGTTCATCAAGGACCGCCTCATCCACCCCTACCTGGACGTGGACCTCAAGTACTACGACCTGTCGATCCAGAACCGCGACGCCACCGACGACCAGGTCACCATCGACGCCGCGAACGCGATCAAGGAGCACCACGTCGGCGTCAAGTGCGCCACGATCACGCCCGACGAGGCGCGCGTCGAGGAGTTCGGCCTGAAGAAGATGTGGGTCTCGCCGAACGGCACGATCCGCAACATCCTGGGCGGCGTCGTCTTCCGCGAGCCGATCATCATCTCCAACATCCCGCGCCTCGTGCCGGGCTGGAACAAGCCGATCATCATCGGCCGCCACGCCCACGGCGACCAGTACAAGTCCACGAACTTCAAGGTCCCCGGCGCCGGCAAGGTCACCATGACCTTCGAGCCCGCAGACGGCTCCGAGCCGCAGAAGTTCGACGTCGTGACGATGCCCGAGGAGGGCGGCGTCGCGATGGGGATGTACAACTTCAACGAGTCGATCCGCGACTTCGCGCGCGCGTCGTTCGCATACGGGCTGCAGCGCCAGTACCCGGTCTACCTCTCCACGAAGAACACGATCCTCAAGGCCTACGACGGCGCCTTCAAGGACATCTTCGCCGAGGTGTTCGAGGCCGAGTTCAAGGAGCAGTTCGACGCCGCCGGTCTCACCTACGAGCACCGCCTCATCGACGACATGGTCGCCTCGGCCATGAAGTGGGAGGGCGGCTACGTCTGGGCCTGCAAGAACTACGACGGCGACGTCCAGTCCGACACGGTCGCCCAGGGCTTCGGCTCGCTCGGTCTCATGACCTCCGTCCTCATGACCCCGGACGGCAAGACCGTCGAGGCCGAGGCCGCGCACGGCACCGTGACGCGCCACTACCGCCAGCACCAGCAGGGCAAGCCGACGTCGACCAACCCGATCGCCTCGATCTTCGCCTGGACGGGCGGCCTCAAGCACCGCGGCAAGATCGACGGGACCCCCGAGGTCATCGAGTTCGCGGAGACGCTCGAGGACGTCGTCGTCAAGACCGTCGAGTCCGGCAAGATGACCAAGGACCTCGCGCTCCTCGTGGGCCCGGACCAGGAGTGGCAGACGACCGAGGAGTTCCTCGGCACGCTCGACGAGAACCTCAAGGCCCGTCTCGCCTGAGGTCGCTCCGGGCTGAGTCGCGCCCGGTCACCAACGCGGCTCCCGAGGGACGGGCGCGCGGTCTTCCATCCGCGCGCTCGTCCCTCGCGCGTTCCGGTCACCCGCGCCATGACCGCGCGCCGGTCCCGCTCCGCCGACGGCAACGTCACGTCCACCGACGGCGACGTCCCGTCCACCGACGGCGACGTCCCGTTCGCCGACGGTGACGTCCCGTCCACCGACGGTGACGTCCCGTTCGCCGACGGTGACGTCCCGTCCACCGACGGTGACGTCCCGTTCGCCGACGGCGACGTCCCGTTCGCCGACGGTGACGCGGGGTGCGCCGACGGTCGTTGATAGTTCAACCGTTGACACCAAACTCAGGTTCCTCCTAGGGTCGAAACCGGACACATCGTCGAAGCGCTTCGACGAGATGTCCCTCAGAGGTCCGCCGGTCGCGACGGCGGGGACCGGTGCGAGGTTGCGCCGGCAGGCGCCGACGACGGCACCGCCCCCGGCTCGGGCGCCCGGCGCCTGCCGTCGTGGCCGACCACCGTGGGTCGGCCCGGACCGAGGGGAACCATGAGAACCAGGACGACGACACACCGCTGGGCCCTGCGCGGGCTCGTCGGTGCCACCGCGTTCGCGCTCGTCGGGCTCACGCCCGTCGCGGACGCCGCGACCCGCACGCTCGGCACGGCCCAGGAGGGGGCGTCCGCGGACGCCACGCCCTCGCAGGCCGAGCTCGACGCCATGCCGTTCCGCAACCCCGAGCTCTCGCTCGACGTGCGCACCAAGGACCTCCTGTCCCGGCTCACGCCGGACGAGGAGATCTCCCTGCTCCACCAGTTCCCGCTCCCCGTGCCGCGGCTCGGCATCGGGCAGTGGCGCGCCGGCACCGAGGCCGTGCACGGCCTCGCGTGGACCACGTCGCCCGACGACGGCGCCGTCCACACCGCGACCGCGACGACGTTCCCGCAGGCCGTGGGCCTCGCGAGCACCTGGGACACGGACCTCATCCACCAGGTGGGGAGCGTCGTCGGCGACGAGGCGCGCGGCTACAACTCCGAGGACCCGGCGCTGTGGGGCCTCAACCTGTGGGCGCCCGTCGTGAACCTGCTCCGCGACCCGCGTTGGGGCCGCAACGAGGAGGGCTACTCGGAGGACCCGACGCTCACGGGCGCCATCTCGACCGCCTACGGCAAGGGCATGGAGGGCGACGACCCCTTCTACCTCAAGACCGCGCCCACGCTGAAGCACTACCTGGCCTACAACAACGAGACCAACCGCGACACGTCGTCGTCGGTGGTGCCGCCGCGCGTGCTCCACGAGTACGACGAGCAGGCATTCGAGCCGGCCATCAAGAACGACGCCGCGACGGGCGTCATGGCGTCGTACAACCTGATCAACGGCCGCCCGGCGACGGTGGACCCGAGCCTGAACGACGTCGTGCGGTCGTGGACCGACAAGCCGCTGTTCAACGTGTCCGACGCCGCGGCCCCGACGAACCTCACGGGTTCCGAGCAGTACTACGCGACGCAGGCCGAGGCCGACGCGGCGCTCATCAAGGCCGGGCTCGACACCATGACGGTCAACGACAACAACCCCCAGCCCACGATCACCGCCGTCAAGGACGCGCTCGCCCAGGGCCTCCTGACGCAGGCGGACGTCGACAAGGCGGCCTCCGACGCGCTGTCGATCCGCTTCCGGCTCGGCGAGTTCGACCCCGACGGCGGCCCGTACGCGGACATCACGTCGAGCGCGGTCGACACCCCCGCCAACCGGCAGCTCGCGCGCACCACGGCCGACGAGTCGCAGGTGCTCCTCAAGAACGCGAAGCAGACCCTGCCGCTCGACGCGACGAAGACGAAGAAGGTCGCCGTCGTGGGGCCGCTCGCCGACACGCTGTACACGGACTGGTACGGCGGCAAGCAGCCGTACTCCGTGACGCCGCTCGACGGCATCACCGAGCGCCTCGGCAAGGGCGCCGACGTGCGCAGCACCGAGGGCGTGGACCGGATCACGCTGCGCGACGCGACGTCCGGCAAGTACGTGGTCGGGGGAGCGGACGCCAAGGGCGCGAACCTCGCCGCCACGTCCACCACGGCCGGCGCGACCGCCCAGTTCGACGTGTTCGACTGGGGCGACGGCGTGGTCACGCTCCGCAGCGCCGCCAACGGCAAGACCGTCGGCTTCAACTGGTCCGGCTTCGCGAACGACCAGGACCAGCCGAACGGCTGGTACGTCCAGCAGCTCTTCAAGCTCGAGGACCGGCCCGACGGAAACGTGGTCCTGCGGTACGCGGGCTACGAGTCGTCCGAGACCTGGGCGCCGTCGCACACCAACCCCTACGTGACCCTCGACTCGAAGGGCATGCTCGTCCTCGGCGCGGCCACGGCCGACAAGGCGACCGAGTTCTCCCGCGGCGTCGTCACCAGCGGGACGGACGCGGCCGTGCAGGCGGCGAAGGGCGCGGACGCCGCGGTCGTCGTCGTCGGCACCATGCCGTTCATCAACGGGCGCGAGGCCCACGACCGCACCGACCTCAACCTCGCCGAGGGCCAGGAGGCGCTCGTCGAGGCCGTGCGCAGGGCCAACCCGAACACCGTCGTCGTGCTCGAGTCGTCGTACCCGCAGACCATCGGGCAGCTCCAGAAGGACGTGCCCGCCATCCTGTGGACCACGCACGCCGGGCAGGAGACCGGGCACGCCGTCGCCGACGCGCTCTTCGGCGACGTCAACCCCGCCGGCCGGCTCACCCAGACGTGGCCGGCGTCCGAGGACGCGCTGCCCACCGACCTGAACGACTACGACATCGTCACGTCCGGGCAGACCTACCTCTACGACAAGGCCCTCTACACGAAGGCCTCCGCGCCCCTCTACCCGTTCGGGTACGGGCTGTCGTACACGTCGTTCCGGTACTCGAACCTCAAGGTCGCGGACCGCTCCCTGTCCGACGACGGCACCGTCCGCGTGAGCGTCGACGTCACCAACACCGGCAAGCGCGACGGCGACGAGGTCGTCCAGCTGTACACGCACCAGCGCACCTCGCGCGACACCACCGCCGTCCGGCAGCTGCGCGCCTTCGAGCGCGTCCACGTCAAGGCCGGGAAGACGGCGCGCGTCACCCTCAGCGTCCCCGTCCAGGACCTGCGGCACTGGGACGTCACGCGCGACCGCTGGGTCGTCGAGACCAGCGTCTACGACCTGCTCGTCGGGTCGTCGTCGCAGGACGCCCGAGCCACCGGCGTCGTGCACGTCAAGGGCGAGCGCATCCCGGCGCGCGACCTGTCCCGCAGCACGCAGGCCCAGGACTACGACGCGCAGCACGGCACGACGCTCGTCGACACGTCCAAGGTCGCGGGGACCTCGCTCGAGGCGCAGGCCGCCGGGTCGTGGGTCGCGTACCAGGACGCCGACCTCGGGCGCGCGACGACGTTCACCGCGTCCGTCGCCCGAGCCGACGCCGGCACCGCGCACGTGCAGGTGCGGCTCGACTCGCCGACCGGGAAGCTCGTCGGCACCGTCGACGTCGCGAGCACCGGCGACAAGTACGCCTACGCCGACGTGACCGCCGCGCTGCACGCCGCGTCGGGGCGTCACGACGTGTACCTGGTGTTCGACGCGCCCGTGCGGGTGTCGTCGTTCAGCATCGGTCGCTGAGCGTGGCGGGTCGCTGAGCGTCGCGGGTCACTGACGCGGGCTCCGAGGGACGGGGCGCGGATCTTCCATCCGGCGCCTCGTCCCTCGGCGCCTCCCGCCAGGCCCGCGACGATCCGCGCCCCGTCCCTCTCCGCCCGCTCGGCGTCCGTCTCGCCTTCGCCGATGGTGACGCTCCGTTCGCCGATGGTGACGCTCCGTTCGCCGACGGTGACGCTCCGTTCGCCGATGGTGACGCTCCGTTCGCCGATGGTGACGCTCCGTTCGCGCGAACGCGGCGCCCGCACGTCACCGTCGGCGTTGCTGACGGCACCGTCGACGACGGCGGTGGCGTCCCGCCCCCGTAGGCTCGGGGCATGAGCGTGCACCTCGTGGGCGGTGGTTGGTCGGTCGGTGTCGAGACCGACGTGTTCGGGCGGTTCGTCGAGGAGGCCGGGGAGCGGGCCGCCGCCCGCGGCGCCCGGTCGGCGCGCGTCGTCGTCGTGGCGGTGCGGGACGGCGACCAGGACGAGCACGTCGCGAACCTCGCCGCCCGGCTGCGCACGGCCGGGGAGGCCCTGGACGTCGAGGTGACCGTCGCGCCGGCCGCCGTCCAGGAGGGCGAGGCTCTGCCCGCGGACACGGTCGCCGTCGAAGGCGCTCCCGTCGACGGGATCGTCGTCGGGGGAGGGCTGACGCCCGCCTACCTGGACGCCGTCGCGCCGCACGCGGACGCGGTCCGCGCGCACGTCGTCGCCGGCGCTCCCTACCTGGGCTTCTCGGCGGGCGCCATGATCGCCCCCGACCAGGCGCTGATCGGCGGGTGGCGCATCGGCGGGGTGGAGGTCAGCCCCGAGGACGGCTCCGAGGACCTCGACGACGTCACCGTCGTGCCGGGGCTCGGTCTCGTCGACGTCACGGTCGACGTGCACGCCGCCCAGTGGGGCAACCTGTCCCGGCTCGTCGCGGCGGTCGAGTCGGGTCTCCTCGACGGCGGCGTCGCGGTCGACGAGGACACGGTCCTCGTCGTCGGGCAGGGCGGGCTCGTCGTGGGCGGGCGCGGCAACGTCTGGCGCGCCGTCCGGGGCGGCGACGACTCGGGCGGTGTGATCGTCAGCACGCTCGTCGGGTGACGTCTCCGGGTGCCGCGCGCACCCCCGGCTGCCACAGTGGGCTCATGCCCGCGATCTCCCCGAACGCCGCGCCCGTGACCGTCACCGTGACCGGGGCGGCCGGCCAGATCGGCTACGCGCTCCTCTTCCGGATCGCCGCCGGCGAGATGCTCGGCCCGGACACCCCCGTCCGGCTCAAGCTGCTCGAGGTCCCGCAGGCGGTGCGCTCGGCCGAGGGCGTCGCCATGGAGCTCGACGACGGCGCGTTCCCCCTGCTCGCGGGCGTCGACGTGACCACCGACGCCCGGATCGCGTTCGACGGCGCCAACCTCGCGCTCCTCGTGGGTGCCCGTCCGCGGGGGCCGGGCATGGAGCGCAGCGACCTGCTCGAGGCGAACGGCGCGATCTTCGGTCCGCAGGGCGCCGCGATCAACGCGGGCGCGGCCGACGACGTCCGGGTCCTCGTCGTCGGGAACCCCGCGAACACCAACGCCCTGATCACCCGGGCGGCCGCCCCCGACGTCCCGGCCGAGCGCTTCACGGCGATGACCCGGCTCGACCACAACCGCGCGCTCACGCAGGTCGCGAAGCGCGCCGAGGTGCCCGTGTCCCAGGTCCGGCGAGTCACGATCTGGGGCAACCACTCCGCGACCCAGTACCCGGACGTGTTCCACGCGACCGTCGACGACCGCCCCGCCCCCGACGTGCTCGAGGTCCCCGAGGACGGCGCCGGCTGGCTCACCGACACCTTCGTGCCGACCGTCGCCCAGCGCGGCGCCGCCGTCATCGAGGTGCGGGGCGGGTCGTCCGTGGCGTCGGCGGCGAACGCCGCCCTCGAGCACGTGCGTGACTGGGTGCGCGGCACCCCCGTCGGCGACTGGACGAGCGCGGGCCTCGTCTCGCAGGGCGAGTACGGCGTCCCCGAGGGCCTGGTCTGCTCGTTCCCCGTGATCTCCGACGGCGCCCCGGCGCTCGGCCCGGACGCCGCGCGCTGGCACGTCGTCGAGGGGCTGGAGCTGTCCGAGCTCTCGCGCGCCCGGATCGACGCGTCGGTCGCGGAGCTCGAGGCGGAACGCGAGGCCGTGCGGGCCCTCGGGCTCGTGTGACCGCACCCGTGCGACGGCGGCCGGGCTGGCTCAGGCGCCGTGGCGCCGGCCCCACGTGCGCAGCGCGCGCAGCAGGTCGAGCTCACGGAACGCGGGCCAGTACACGTCGCAGAACTCGAGGTCGGCGTTGGCGCTGCGCCACGGGAAGAAGCCCGAGAGCCGCTGCTCGCCGCTGGTCCGGATGACGAGGTCGATGTCGTCGCGCGGCGAGGCGATGTGCTCGTCGATCGACTCGGCGCTGACGAGGTCCGCGGCGGCGAGCGCGCCGAGCCCGTGGTCGGCGGCGTCGTCGAGCACGCAGCGGATCGCCTCGACGATCTCCCGGTACGGGTCGTAGCCGACGGCGAGCGTGAGGCGCAGCGGGCGCCCGCGCGTCGTGTCGGCGGCGGCCTTGAGGGCGCGGGTGACGTCGTCGGGCAGGAGGTCCGGGGTGCCCGACACCTCCAGGGCCCACTGCCCGCCGGGGCGTGAGACCCGCTCCGGGATGGTGGTGCGCAGCAGCTCGAGGAGGAAGGCGACCTCGTCGTCCGAGCGCTTCGCGAGGTTGTCCGCCGACAGCACGTAGACGCTCGCGGCCTTCACGCCCGCGTCGGCGCACCACCCGAGGACGTCGTCGAGGTGGTCGGCGCCCGCCCGGTGCCCGAACCGGGCGTCGGTGACCCCGACGCTGCGGGCCCAGCGGCGGTTGCCGTCCATGATGATGCCGACGTGCCGCGGCACCGGGCGACGCGCGACCTCGCGGCGTAGCCGGCCGACCAGCACCCGCTCGACCAGGGCACGGACAGGCGCGCGCAGGGCGGCGGGGAAGGGCGTGGAGGGCACGTCTCAGGATACGGCGCGCGCCTGTGCGGCCCGGCCGCGCGAGCCCCCGAGCGGCCCCGACAGTCGTGTCGGAAACTCGCGAGTACCTGTCGGTGTCAGCCTGCATGATGGAGGCATGGTCCCCGACACCGAGAGCTGCGCCCGAGCCGTCGCGAGCCGCGACGCGCGCTTCGACGGCCAGTTCTTCACGGCCGTCCGCACCACGCGCATCTACTGCCGGCCGAGCTGCCCGGCACCCACGCCGCACGCCGAGAACATGACCTTCTACGCGACCGCTGCCGCCGCCCAGCGCGCCGGCTACCGCGCGTGCAAGCGCTGCCGCCCCGACACCACGCCCGGCTCGCCCGAGTGGGACGTGCGGGCCGACGTCGTCGGCCGTGCGATGCGCCTCATCGGCGACGGCGTCGTGGACCGCGAGGGCGTGCCCGGCCTCGCGCACCGCCTCGGCTACTCCGAGCGGCAGATCCAGCGGCACCTCGCCGCCGAGCTCGGCGCGGGTCCGCTCCAGCTCGCCCGCGCGCAGCGCGCCCAGACCGCGCGCGTGCTCGCCGAGGGCACCAGCCTCCCGCTCGCCGACGTCGCGTTCGCCGCCGGGTTCGGCAGCCTCCGCACCTTCAACGAGACTGTCCAGGAGGTCTACGCCCTCACCCCGGGCGACCTGCGCCGTCGGGCGCAGGAGGGCATCCGCCGCGGCCGCGCCGTCGTGCCCGACGACGTCGCTCGCCCCGCGCGCCCGGCCCGCCCGGGAGCGGGGGAACCGGAGGAGCCGGTGGCCGGCGCCCCGGAGGGCGACACCGTCTGGACCACGCTGACCGTCCGCCTGCCGTACCGCCGCCCGCTCACCCCCGACAACCTCTTCGGGCACCTCGTCGCGACCGCGGTCCCGGGCGTCGAGGAGTGGCGGGACGGCGCGTACCGGTCGACGGTCGCGCTCCCGCACGGCCCGGGGATCGTGGCGCTCGCGCCGCGCGACGGGCACGTCGAGGCACGCCTCCACCTGGCCGACCTGCGCGACCTCGCGGCCGCGATCGGGCGGTGCCGCCGGGCCCTCGACCTCGACGCCGACCCCGAGGCCGTCGACGCGGCGCTCGCGGCCGACCCCGTGCTGGCGCCGCTCGTGGCGGCCGCGCCCGGCCGCCGCGTTCCCCGCACGCTCGACCCGGAGGCGTTCGCGCTGCGGGCCGTCCTCGGGCAGCAGGTCTCGACGGCCGCCGCCCGGACGCACGCCGCGCGGCTCGTCCGCGCGCTGGGCGACCGCATCACCGACCCCGAGGGCGGCCTCACGCACGTCTTCCCTGCGGCGGAGCGACTCGTCGCGGCGGCGGAGGATGCGTCCGAGACCGTGTCGCTCGCGCTCGCCGCGGCGCTCGCGATGCCCGCGTCCCGGCGCGACACCCTGCTCGCGGTTGCCCGGCTCCTCGCGTCGGGCGAGCTCGACCTCGGCGCCGGCGCGGACTGGGACCGGGCGCGCGCCCGGCTCGGGGAGGTCCGGGGGATCGGCCCGTGGACCGTCGAGACCGTCGCGATGCGCGCGCTCGGCGACCCGGACGCGTTCGTCCCGGGGGACCTGGGGGTGCGCGGCGCGGCCGGAGCTCTCGGCCTCCCGACGTCGCCCGCCGCGCTCACCGCCCGCGCCGAGGTCTGGCGGCCCTGGCGCGCCTACGCCGTCCAGCACCTGTGGGCGACCGGGGACCACGCGGTCAACCGGATGCCCACCGACCACGCACCCATCGAGGAAGGGGACGCAGCATGAGCGCCCGCACCACGACCACGACCACCACCACCACCGTGCACACCGTCGTCGACAGCCCGCTCGGCCCGCTCACGCTCGTGGCCGACGACGGCCGTCTCGCCGCGCTCTACATGACGGCGCAGCGGCACCTTCCGCCGGACGCCCGCCTCGGGCAGACCGTGCCCGCGGACGACCCCGTCTTCGCGGACGCCGTCCGCGAGCTGGGGGAGTACTTCGCGGGCGAGCGCACGTCGTTCGACCTCGACCTCGCCCCCCGCGGCTCCGACTTCCAGCGTGCCGTGTGGCTCCGGCTGCGGGAGATCCCGTTCGGCGTCACGACGACGTACGGCACGATCGCGGCCGACCTCGGGCTCGCGCCCAGTGCTTCGCGCGCCGTCGGTGCGGCCGTCGGGCGCAACCCGCTGGGCGTCGTCGTGCCGTGCCACCGCGTGGTCGGCGCGAGCGGCGCGCTCACCGGCTATGCCGGAGGCCTCGACCGCAAGGTGTGGCTGCTCGAGCACGAGGGCGTCCTGGTCTGATCCCGCCCGCCGGGCCGGCGGCGAACGCCGGCCCGGCGTCACGCGCGCAGGTAGCGCACGTACTGGCCCGGCGTGATCCCGAGGCTTCGGCGGAACTGCCGGTGGAGATGGCTCTGGTCGGCGAATCCGGTGGCCGCGGCCGCCTCGGCGATCGTGCTTCCCGACTCGAGGAGCCGCCGCGCAGCCCGCACCCGGAACGCCAGGTGGAAGGCGTGCGGCGGCATCCCGGTCCGCTCCCGGAACAGCCGGAGGAGCCGGAACGTGTCGAGGCCCGCCGCAGCCGCGAGCTCGGCGAGGCCGACGTTCCGGTCCGGGCTGGCCCCGAGGTAAGCGAGAGCGTCGCGCAGGGCCCGGTCGTCCCGGGGCGCCCGGGGTGTGGGCGGGCGGCGCGGGGACTGCCGGGTGACCAGCGCCCGCAGCCACGACGCGAGCAGCTCGTCCCGTTCGAGCCGGGTGACGGCCCCGTCGCGACCCGGCCGCAGGGCGTCGTGCAGCCGGCGGAACCCGGCGGCGAGCCCGGGGTCGGTGACCACCGGCTCGCGGAACCCGGCGCGCGCGGTGGGGGCGTGGTCGTCGCCCACGAGGTCCGCGAGGTCGCCCGCCTCCACGACGAGCACCCGCGAGGACCACGCGCTCCCCGTGGCGGGGCCGCCGCTGTGGGCGGCCGACGGGTCCCAGGCGACGAGCTGGCCCGGCTCGACGAGCCGCCGGTCGCGCCCCCTGCGGGCCCGCATCGGCGACCCGGACACCAGCCCGACGACGTACTCGCCGCGCGGCTCGACCGCGTACCCCGTGCTGGGACCGGCCATCAGCAGCACGCGGGGCTCGTCCGCAGGGCGCCACATCCGGACGCGCTCGTCCGCCACCCGGCCATCGTAGGTGTCAAGAACGTCCAAGACCGGGGCCGTCGCGGCGACCTAGCCTCGCGCCATGACCGACTCCCGCACCACCTTCACGGCGCACCTCGTCGTCCGGGGCGCCGACCGCGCGGCGACGTTCTACGCCGACGCGTTCGGCGCGACCGAGCTCGACCGCATCCCCACCCCGGACGGGCGGCTCATGTCCGTCCGGCTCCGCGTCGGCGACGCGGTGGTCCACGTCGCGGACGAGTTCCCCGAGCTGGGGGTGCTCGCCCCGCCGTCGGTGGGCGGCACGCCCGTCGTCCTCGCGCTCGAGGTGCCCGACGCCGCCGCGGTGCTCGCGCAGGCCGTCGCTGCCGGGGCGACGGTCCTCCAGCCGGTGGGGGACACGTTCTGGGGCGACCTCCACGGCCAGGTCGAAGACCCGTTCGGGCACCGGTGGAACGTCAGCCAGCACGTGCGGGACGTGCCGCACGACGAGGTCGTCGCGGCGGCCGCCGCGATGTTCGCGGGCCTCCCGGCGGCCGGCTCCGAGGTGGTCTAGCGTGGCCCGATGACCTCGTTCGTCGCCCACACCGCCGTCGACTGCCGGGACGCCTACGCGCTCTCGGCGTGGTGGAAGCAGGTGCTCGGGTACGTCGACCTCGAGGACGACCCCAACCTGCCGGGCCACGAGGAGTGCATGATCCGCGACCCGGAGACGGGGCACCGGCTGCTGTTCATCGAGGTGCCCGAGGCCAAGGCGACCAAGAACCGGCTGCACCTCGACCTCCGGCCGCGCGCGGGCTCGCGCGACGACGAGGTAGAGCGCGTGGTCGGCCTGGGGGCGGTCGTCGTCGCGGACCGCCGCGGGATCCACGGGCCGGGGACGGGCTGGGTCGTCCTGGCCGACCCGGAGGGCAACGAGTTCTGCGTCCTCCGGAGCGAGGCCGAGCCGGCGGACGCCTGATGCGCGTAGCGGTCCGGGTGCGCCCGGGCGCGTCCCGCACGCGCGTCGGCGGTGGCTACGGCGACGACGCGCGGCTCGTCGTCGCGGTGGGGGCCCGGGCGGTCGACGGCAAGGCGACGAGGGCGACGCTCGACGCGGTCGCCGACGCGCGGGGCGTCCGCCCGCGGGCGGTGACCCTGCTCTCAGGCGCGACGTCGCGCGACAAGGTGCTCGTCGTCGACCCGGTCTCCGCCGGCGTCGACGACGCGGAGCTCGCAGCGCGCCTGCGCGCCCTGCTCGTCGACCCGTCGTGAGGTAGCGCCTTTCGCCCGAGGTAGCGCGGACTCCGTGCTACCTCGGGCGAAGAGCGCTACCTCGCGCGACGGCGTCAGCGGTGGCGAGGGACGAACGAGGTCGAGCACGTCCAGGTGTGCGAGCCCTTGGTCGCCGTGACCGTGACGGGCACGCGGCGACCGACGGTCGCCCCGGAGATCCGGTAGGTGACGGAGGCCTTGCCCGCGCTCGACGCCGTCGTCTTCTTGGTGTTCGTCGTCGTCTTGTACTTCGCCTTCACCGTGACCTTGGCCTTCGCGCCGACGTGCGAGATGCGCGCGGTCGTCGACGAGTACTGCTGAGGCCGCGTGCTCGACATCGTGACGGTGCAGTGCGAGCGCACCGTGGTCGCGGCGGACGCCGGTGCGACGGTGGTCCCGACGGCGGCCGCAGGTCCGAGGAGCGCGGCGGCGAGGGCGAGGGCGGTGAGACGGCGAGAACGCATGGCGAGCTCCGGGTCGGGCGGGACGAGAACACAGGCAGGACGAGGCTAGACCCGTGCGTCGGCGGACGAACCGGGAGGATCGCCCGCCGAAGGACGCTCCGGACGGATGAAAGCCCGCAGCGCTACCTCAGGGGCCGTCAGCGGAAGACGACGGTCCTCAGCCCGTCGAGCAGCACCCGGTGCTCGGCGTGCCACCGGACGGCGCGCGCGAGCGTGCGGCGCTCGACGTCCTGGCCGAGGGCGACGAGCTCGGCCGGGTTGCGCGTGTGGTCCACGCGCTCGACCTCCTGCTCGATGATCGGGCCCTCGTCGAGGTCGCCGGTGACGTAGTGCGACGTGGCGCCGATGAGCTTGACGCCGCGCTCGAACGCCTGGTGGTAGGGGCGTGCGCCCTTGAAGCTCGGCAGGAACGAGTGGTGGATGTTGATCACGCGCCCGGCGAGGCGTGCGCAGAGCTCGTCGGAGAGGATCTGCATGTACCGGGCGAGGACGACGAGTTCGGCGCCGGTGCTCTCGACGATCCGCAGGAGCTCGGCCTCGGCCTCGGGCTTGGTGTCGCGCGTGACGGGCACGTGGTGGAACGGGACGCCGTAGAACGTCGCGAGCTCGGCGAGGTCGGGGTGGTTCCCGACGACGGCGACGACGTCGACCGGCAGCCCGCCGGCGCGCTGCCGGAACAGCAGGTCGTTGAGGCAGTGCGCCTCCTTGCTGACCATGATCACGGTGGGGACGGCGCGACCGACGCGGTCGAGCTCCCACGTCATCCCGAACTCGTCGGCCGCGGGGGCCAGCGCGGCCTCGAGGGCGGCCGCGGCGTCGTCGGCGGCGGGGAGCGCGACCTGGACCCGCATGTAGAACCGGCCGGTCACGGGCGAGCCGAACTGCTGGGACTCGGTGATGTTCCCGCCGAGCCCGGCGAGGACGCCGGAGACGGCGTGCACGATGCCGGGGCGGTCGGGGCACGAGAGGGTCAGCACCCACTCGGGCGTGGTGGCCGGGGCTGCGGGATCGGGCGGGAGTTGCACCCGCTCAGGTTACGCGCGAGGGCCCTCTTCTCTGCGACGATAGGACCATGAGCGAGACGCAGATCCGGATCGACCTCGTCGACGACGCGAGCGCCGGCGAGCTGCTCACGTTGCGGCGCGCGGCCTTCGTCACGGAGGCCCAGGTGTACGGCGACCCGAACATCCCGCCCCTCACGCAGACCCTCCACGAGCTCCGCGAGGACCTGGCGCGCGACGACGTCACGACGATCGGCGCGTGGGACGGGCACCGGCTCGTGGGCTCGGTGCGGGTCGAGATCGAGGGCCAGAAGGCCACGCTCGGCCGCCTCGCGGTCGCCCCCGACCAGCAGGGCCACGGCATCGGTACGCAGCTCATGTGGGCCGTGCTGCCGTACCTGCCGGACGAGACCAAGGAGATCTGGGTCTTCACGGGCAAGGACTCGCTGCAGAACCTCGCGATGTACCAGCGCCAGGGCTACGAGGAGCAGTACGACCGGTCCGCGGGCGACCTCACGTTCACCTACCTGCGCCGCATCCTCGGCGAGGCCGAGGCCCGCTCCGCCGGCTGAGGCCTGCGCCGCGCGCGCACTTCGCGGCGCTCACCGGCCCCGCGCACGACGACGCCCCTCGTCCGACCCGTGAGGGTGGGACGAGGGGCGCCGTCGTGTCCGGGGGCCCCCCCCCCGCAGGGGGGGGGCCCCCGCGCGGGGAATTGGGGCCCCGCGTTTCGGGGATGGGGATGGGGGTGGTCTACATGACGGGGTCGTGGTGCCCGGCC
>NZ_JBHUWD010000056.1:0-19188 GCF_042670205.1 Luteimicrobium sp. NPDC057192
ATCTTCCATCCGGCCGCTCGTCCCTCGCGGCCTCCCGCCAGACCCGCCACGATCGCGCGCGACACCCCCGACCCGCACCCTCGTCCGTCGTCGTCCCGTCTCCCTCGGGTCAGCGGCGGGAGCGTTCAGGCTCCCAGGGCGGCGCCGCCCGTCTGAAGGAGCCTGCTGGGTGCTTCGTCGATGAGCGGTCACGGTCTGCGGTTCGGGCGTGCGTTCGCTGCCGGGCTTGACCTGTTGACGACGTGGGCAGCGCTATCTCGGCGCGCGGGCCTTCTCCCGAGCGGCAGCGCGGAGCGTGTGGCGACGCTCCCAGAGCACGAACGCGAGGAGGCCGGGGATGACGACATAGATCGACGCTGCGAGGAGTGACTCGCCCGTCGACATCGACGAGGCACCGCCGCCCCCGGCAGCAGGTTGACGGGCCGCGACACCGCCTGCGGCGCCGACCACGTCGGAGGGAAGATCGGTCGGTTGCGCATCGACCCACACCCTCCATTCCCGTTCGGCTGCCGTGCGGAACTCGGCGAAACGCACCGGGGCGGCGCCCACGAGGGCGACGGCGTCGTGACTCAGCGGAGTCACGACGGTGCGGTCCGCGCTCAGGGCGAACACCTCGGACGTGGTCACCGGTGGCCCCGCGTGCAGGACAGCGACGTCGGGCGGCAGGGCCTCGACCGTCGCCACCAGCTCGGGTTCGGCAATATCGCCGAGGCTCACGAACGTGGCGTCCGTCTCCAGCGCGAGCTCCCGAACGGCGACGCCGTCGCGGTACTCAAAAGTCAGCCAGTCGACGCGCTGCACGTCCTCAGCGGTGAGCCGCGGAGCGGTTGACCGCGTGGTCGCGTCGAAGCTGAGCTCGAGGTGGGTTGCGCCGAACCGGGTGGAGTCGGGGGCTGTCGCCGCAGGGTCAGCGGTCCCGTCCTGGCCCGTCGCGTCGAGCTCGGCAGCCTCCTGGAAGGCTGGTCCGCCCGGACGTAGCGCCGCCACGACGGTCTCCGGTGCGGTGGTGCCCGGAGCCGGGGGTGTGACGGGCTCGGCCGCGTGTGCCGTCGTCGGGAGCGCCAGGAGCAGGGCGAACGAAGCCGTGAGGGCGACGGCCCGTCGCGCCGCGCGGGCGTGTCGGTGAGCGTGCACGGAACCCCCTCGTCCGTCCTGGTGCTCGCGACGCTAGCAGCGGCGCGGCGCGTCCGACCTGCGAGGACGCGCGTCGTGACGCACCTGTGACCCCGCGCCCCGGATCGTGACCCGCCGACCATGCGGTCGTCCACCTGGGCACTGCGTCGACCAGGGGGTCGTCCACCTTCTCGACGTCGAACGGGTGGGCCACCGCATGCTCGGCGTCGGGGGGTGTGAGCAGCCCCATGCTCGGCGCCGAGGTAGACCGCGGGAGGTCTACGTCGCGGCAGGGGAGGGGGGCGGGGCCGTCGACTCCCGGACCACGAGCTCGACGCCCAGGCGCGGGGGGTCGGCGGGGCGCTCCCCGTCGATCATCTCCAGCAGCAGCGTGGCGGCGGTGCGGCCCTTGGCGACGACGTCCTGTCGGACGGTCGTGAGGCTCGGGGTGACGTACTCGGCGACGTCGGTGTCGTCGTACCCGACCACGGAGACGTCGTCTGGCACGCGCCGGCCCGCGCGCGCGAGGGCCTTCTCGACGCCGGCGGCGAGGATGTCGGCGGTCGCGAGGACGGCGGTCGCGTCCTGGTGCTCGGCCGCCACGACGCCCCCGGCCCGCAGACCCTCCTCGAAGCTGGTGTTGGCGGGCACGACGAGCGTGTCGTCCCACGTGACGCCCGCCGCTTCGAGCGCTTCGCGGAACCCCCGGAGGCGCTCGGCGACGACCCGGCTGGGCGTCGTCGTCGGGCCGCAGAACACGATCCGGCGGTGCCCGAGCGCGAGCAGGTGCTCGGCCGCGAGGCGGCCGCCCTGGGCGTCGTCCGACCCGACGCGCACGACCCGCGCCCCCGGACCGGCAACGGCATCGGCGGCGGCGCCCTCGCGCTCGTAGGCGTCGACGAGGACGACGGGCGTGTCGCGGGGGAGGTCGAGGGCCTCGAGCTGGGCGTCGGTGTAGTTCATGACGACGATGCCGTCGAGGTTCCAGCGCCGCACGGACTCGCGGACGTCGTCGGCGGTGCCGGCGCTGCGGAGCATGAGGTGGTTGTCGTGGTGCCGGAGCGTGGTCTCGACGGCCCCGACGACGCTCACGTCGTGCGCGCTGACGAGGAGGCTCTGGTCCTCGGTGCCGGGCGGGACGAGCAGCCCGACGAGCCGGGTCCGGCCCGCGGCGAGGGACTGCGCCGAGCCGTTGGGGACGTAGCCGCGGGCGGCGATGACGCGGCGGACCTCGTCGGCGGTGGTCGCGGAGACGCGCCCAAGGTTGCCGTTGACGACGTTCGAGACGGTCATGACGCTGACGCCGGCCTCGTGGGCGATGTCCTTGAGGGTGACCCGGGCCACCGTGCCTCCTTGTCGTGGTGCGGTCGTCGAGCCCGGCGACGGGCCGTGACCACATCGTGACCGTCCGGACTCCTTCGACGTCTTGACGCCCGATCCTATCGGCATTTAGCGTTAAACGTGTAGCGCTAAACCTGCCGGGCTCGCCCGACGGCGCAGCGCCCCCACCCGGACCCCGGCCACCCGCCGGACCTCCAAGGAGAGACGATGAAGTCATCGATCAAGGCTGCGGTCGCCGTCGTCGGCGTGCTGGGCCTCGGCACCCTCGCGGCGTGCAGCAGCGGCGACAGCGGTGCCGCCGACAAGAGCACCAGCCCCACGGCCGTCGCTACCCTGAGCGGCCCGGTCACCATCACCGTCGCGATCGACAAGGGCCTGAGCAAGGACGCCAGGGACCAGTTCGACGCTCGCGTGGCCGCCTTCGAGAAGGCGAACCCGCTCGTCACCGTCAAGGCCCAGGAGTACACCTGGACCGCGACGACGTTCACCGCCGACCTCGCCGGCGGCACGCTCCCCGACGTGTTCACCGTCCCGTTCACGGACGGCCGGGGGCTCATCGCGCAGGACCAGATCGCGAACATCAGCGGCCTCGTGTCCCAGCTCCCGTACGCGGACAGCTTCAACCCGAACATCGCAGCCGAGGGCGAGGACGCGGACGGGAACATGTGGGCCGTCCCGATCGCCGCCTACGGCCAGGGCCTGCACTACAACCGGACGCTGTTCACGCAGGCCGGGCTCGACCCCGACAAGCCCCCGACGACGTGGGACGAGGTCCGCACCGACGCCAAGCAGATCGCGGACAAGACCGGCCAGGCCGGCCTCGCGATGATGACGAAGGACAACACCGGCGGCTGGATCTTCACCACCATGGTGAACGCGTTCGGCGGCCGCGTGGAGGCCACCGACGGCGGCAAGACGACTGCGACGATCGCCACCGACCAGGCCAAGCAGGTCGCGCAGTACCTCCACGACCTGCGCTGGACCGACAACTCGATGGGTGCCAACTTCCTCTACGACTGGAACGGCATCAACCAGGACTTCGCGGCCGGCAAGATCGGCATGTACGTGTCGGGCGGCGGCAACCTGCCGAACCTCATCACGCAGAACGACATGGACCTCGATGACTACGGCCTGACGGTCCTGCCGCTCCAGGGCGACGACGCCGGCGTCCTCGGCGGCGGCACGCTCGCCGCCGTCAGCGCGAAGGCCGACGAGCAGGCGCAGGTCGCCTCGGTGAAGTGGATCGACTTCTACTACGTCCAGAAGCTCATCGACAAGGACTCCGCCGTCGCCTCCTCGCAGGAGTCCGTCGCGAACAAGCAGCCCGTGGGTGCGCCCCAGCTCCCGATCTTCGACCAGAAGACCTACGAGCAGCAGCAGGAGTGGATCAAGCCGTACATCAACGTGCCGCTCGACCAGATGACCGGCTACACCGACAACGTCTTCAAGCAGCCGCTCGTCCCCGAGCCCGGCGTCGCCACGCAGGACGTGTACGCGAAGCTCGACCCGGTCGTCCAGAGCATCCTCACCCAGAAGGACGCGGACATCGACAAGCTCCTGTCCGACGCCCAGACGCAGGCGCAGCGCGCGATCGACTCCGCGAGCTGACCGTCAGCACCTGATCTCCGGCCCGTCATCCGGACCTGGGCCGGCCCCGTGCGCCGGTCGGTGGGCTCCGCTCCGCCCACCGGCCGGCGCATCTTTGCAAGCACCTTCTCCACCGGCTCCGCCCGTGCACAGACGAGGAACACTGGATCCATGCCCGACGACGCCCGCAGCCTTCCCGTCCTCGCGACGGACCCCGTCGCCGACCCGCGCGCGGTCGTGCAGGGCGACCGGTACCGCATCACGGTCCTCACGGACGGGCTGGTCAGGCTCGAGTACGCCGACGACGGCGTCTTCGAGGACCGTGCCTCGACCTTCGCCGTCCGCCGCCGGCTCCCGGTCCCGGAGTTCCGCGTGCTCGACGACGGCCCGCAGCTCGAGGTCGTCACGGACCGGTTCCGCCTCGTCTACGACCGCGGCCCGTTCAGCACGAGCGGCCTGTCCGTCGCCGTCCAGGGCGGGATCACCGTGTACCACTCGGTCTGGCGCTACGGCGAGGAGCTCGGCGACGCCGAGGGCACCGTCGCCGGGATGCCCGCGCTGCGCGGCACGGCCCGCACGCTCGACGAGGCCGACGGCGCCGTCCCGCTCGAGCCCGGCGTCGTCTCGCGCACCGGGTTCGCCGTGCTCGACGACTCCGCCTCGATGTTGTTCACCGACGACGGCTGGGTCGCGCCTCGCGGCGCGACCGGGGCAGCGTCGTCGGGCCGGCGGGAGGACCTGTACGTCTTCGCGTACGGGACCGACCACGCCGAGGCACTCCGTGCCTTCTACACCGTCTCGGGACCCCAGCCCCTGCTCCCGCGGTTCGCGCTCGGGAACTGGTGGAGCCGCTACCACCCGTACGCGGCGTCGTCGTACGAGGCGCTGATCGAGCGGTTCGCGGCCGAGGGCGTGCCGTTCTCGGTGAGCGTCGTCGACATGGACTGGCACGTCGTCGAGGTCGACCCGGAGCTCGGGAGCGGCTGGACCGGCTACACGTGGAACCGCGAGCTCTTCCCCGACCCCGCGAAGTTCCTCGCCTGGCTGCACGAGCGCGGCCTGCGCGTCACGCTCAACGTGCACCCCGCGGACGGCGTCCGCGCGCACGAGGAGGCGTACGACGCGATGGCCGCAGCGCTCGGCCGCGACACCTCGCAGCGTGACCCGATCGCGTTCGACGTCACCGACCGCGCGTTCCTCGAGGCGTACTTCGCGGTCCTGCACCGGCGGCTCGAGCGCGACGGCGTCGACTTCTGGTGGCTCGACTGGCAGTCGGGCCCGCACTCGCGGGTCACGGGCATCGACCCGCTGTGGATGCTCAACCACTTCCACTTCCTGGACAACGCGCGGGCGCGCGAGCTCACCCGGACGCCGGGAGGCCGGGCCGTGCGGGACGACCGGCCGCTCACCTTCTCCCGGTACGCGGGACCGGGCTCGCACCGCTACCCGGTCGGCTTCTCGGGCGACAGCGTCATCTCGTGGGCGAGCCTCGACTTCCAGCCGTACTTCACGGCGTCGGCGTCGAACATCGGCTACGGCTGGTGGTCGCACGACGTCGGGGGCCACTTCCACGGCGCCAAGGACGACGAGCTCGCGACCCGCTGGTTCCAGCTCGGCGTCCTGTCGCCGATCATGCGCCTGCACTCCGGCGCCAACCCCTTCATCACCAAGGAGCCGTGGGCGTTCGGCGCCGAGGCCCGCGAGGTCATGACCGCGTTCCTGCGGCTGCGCCACCGTCTCGTGCCCTACCTGCACGCCATGAACCACCGGGCGGCCTTCGACGCGACGCCGCTCGTGCGCCCGCTCTACCACCGCTGGTCGGGCGCGGCCGGCGCGTACGCGGCGCGGACCACGTTCCTGTTCGGCTCCGAGCTGCTCGTCGCGCCGATCACCTCGCCCGTCGACGCCGCCACGCGGCTCGGACAGGTCCGCACCTGGCTCCCGCCGGGCACGTGGGTCGACGTGCTCACCGGTCAGGTGTACGCCGTGCCCGACGACGGCGCCGGGCGCGGGCGGGAGATCGTCCTGCACCGCCCGCTCGCCTCGGTGCCCGTCCTCGCGCCTGCGGGTGCGGTCGTCCCGCTCGACGGCGCCGCCGTCCCCGGCAACGACCTCGCCGCTCCCGAGGCGCTCGAGGTGCTCGTGGTCGTGGGCGCCGACGGGGCGTTCGACCTCGTCGAGGACGACGGCGGCCCGGTCGACGGGCCGGGTGCCCCGAACGTCGCGCGCACCCCGGTGCGGTGGTCGCAGGCCGACGGGCGCGCCGCCGTCGGGCCGGTGCGTGGCGGAGCCGAGGGGCTCGCCGCCGTGCCCAGCCGCCGGACGTGGACCCTCACGTTCCCGTCGCTCGCGGTGCTCGGCCCGGACGAGGCCGCGGGCGTCGTCGTGGCCGTCGACGGGGTGCACGTCGAGGCGGACGTGCGCCGTGTCGCGCTGCCGGCCGACCCGCGGGGGACGGCGCTCGCCGTGACCGTGTCGGACGTGCCCGTGGACGCCGAGGTCGTCGTCGGGCTGGGGGCGGGGACCGCGCTCGACGCGGGCGACCTGCCCGGGCGGGTGTTCGACCTCCTCGACCGCGCGCAGGTCGGCTACGACCTCAAGGAGCACCTGCTCGCCGTCGCGACCGCCGACGAGCCCGTGACCGCGCGGGTCTCACGCCTCCAGGCGCTCGGCCTCGACCGCCCGCTCGAGACGGCGTTGGGCGAGCTCCTCCTGGCACACTGACGCGAGGCACGACCCCGCGAGGTATGCCGGCGGCCGTACTGCTTCGCGAAGTATGCGGGCGGCCGTACTACTTCGGCGGGCGGGGGAGGGAGCGGGCGTGACGACGACGGACCTGCTCGGGCGGGCGCGCGCGGGCGACGAGCAAGCGTTCCGCGACCTCACGGAGCCCTACCGCCGTGAGCTCCACGTGCACTGCTACCGCATGCTCGGCTCCGTCCAGGACGCGGAGGACGCCCTCCAGGAGACCTGGGTCGCCGCCTGGCGTGGGTTGGCCGGGTTCGGCGAGCGCTCGTCGGTCCGCACCTGGCTCTACTGGATCGCGACGAACACGTGCCTCAACGCGCTCCGCGCGGCCCGCCGGCGACCGGCGAAGGCGTGGGAAGTCGTCGGCGTGGAGCAGCCCGAGCCGACGGGGCTCGGCACGGTCGTGTGGCTCGGGCCGTACCCGGACGCGCTGCTCGACGCCGTGCCCGACGGCCTCGTCGGACCGGAGGCGCGGTACGAGCGGCGGGAGTCCGTGTCGCTCGCGTTCGTCGCGGCGCTGCAGCTCCTGCCGCCGCGCGGGCTCGCCGCTCTCGTCCTGCGAGACGTGCTCGGGTTCCGTGCGAGCGAGGTCGCCGCGATGCTCGGGACGTCGGTCCCGTCCGTCGAGAGCGCGCTCCACCGGGCGCGCGCGGTCCTCGCACGCGAGCACGTCGAGCCGGGCGCAGGGGCCGCGCCGGCCGCCGGCTCGGCCGGGGAGCGCGCCGTCGTGTCCCGGTTCGTCGAGGCGTACGAGGCCGCGGACCTCGACGCGCTCGTCGACCTCTTCACCGACGACGTCTTCCTGTCGATGCCGCCCATGCCGCTCGAGTACCGGGGCCTCGACCCGGTGCTCCGGTTCTTCGGCCTGCTGCTCGCGCCCGGCCGGCGCTACCGGCTCGTGGAGACTCGCGCCAACGGCGGTCCGGCGTTCGGCACGTACCTGCGCGCCCCCGACGGCACGGCCCGCGCTTCGGGGCTGTTCACGGCCACGATCGCCCGCGACCGCATCGGCGCGATGACGCGGTTCGAGCCCACGGAGCTCGCGCGGTTCGGGCTCCCCGCGGTCCTCCCGGCGCCCTAGCCGGGCGCGCCCTGCTCCGTTTCCGGCGACGGCGGTGTCTACCCCGCCGTCAGGAATCGACCGAGCAAGGAGCAGCACCGTGGGAACGATCGTGATCATGTCGAACGTGACGCTCGACGGCGTCGTCCAGGACCCGGACGGGCAGGAGGGGTTCGAGCGCGGCGGGTGGTTCGTCGAGGCCGGGGGATCCGACCTCGACGCCTGGGCCGGGCTCGAGACCGAGGAGGCGCTCGGCGCGTCGGCGCTCCTGCTCGGGCGGCGCAGCGACGCCTGGTTCGGTGCGCGCTGGAACGGGCGCGACGGCGCCTGGGCGGACCGGCTCAACGCCCTGCCCAAGTACGTGGTGTCGACGGCGCTCGCGGAGCCGGTCTGGCGCGGCGGGACCGTCCTTCGACGCCTCGACGACGTCGCCGCGCTCAAGGACCGCACCGACGGCGAGATCCTCGTCTACGCCAGCTACGAGCTCGTCCGCGCCCTGCTGGACCACGGCCTCGCGGACGAGCTGCGGCTGGTCGTCTTCCCCGTCGTCGCCGGGCAGGGGCGGCGGCTGTTCGACGACGTGAGCGGCCCCGCCCGGCTGCGTCGCCTCGCGTCCCGCGAGCTCGGCGACGGGCTGGTCGTCGTGACGTACGGCATCGTGTCCCCGGCACCCGCGAGGTAGCGGTTTCCGCCCGAGACAGCGCGGACTCCGTGCTACCTCGTGCGGAAAGCGCTACCTCGACGACGCGACGAGGCCCACCTTCCGCCCCGCTGCGGAGGAAGGTGGGCCTCGCCCTTCGCCCGGCGCCGTGACCCCGGCGTCGGGCGGCTTCTCGCTACTCCTGGGAGGCGAGGGCCTTGTCGATCCCGGCCAGCGGCGAGCCGAGGCCCGTCACCGTGTCGTAGCCGGGTCCCGCGGTGCACTCGGTGCCGCACAGGCCGTTGGAGCCCGTGGTCACGTCGCTCAGCGCGTCACCGAGCGAGTAGACCGCCCGGTGGATGGTGTCGCCGTCCGTGCCGGCGGACGCGAACGGCGCCTTGCCGTCAGCGGCCCGGAGCTGGTCGGCGTCGGTGATGATGCCGGCCCAGATCGGCGACGACAGGCTCGTGCCGCCGACCTGCATCCAGTAGTGCTCGCCCTGGACCGTCACGTACACGGCGACGCCGGTGTTCGGGTCGGCGACGAAGCTCACGTCGGGCGTGCCGCGGAACGGCGAGGTCGTGACGCCGTCCTGGTAGGCCGGGCGCTTCTCGAAGAAGCTGTACCCGCCGCCCGTGGACCGCCACGCCGACTCACCGGTCGTGTTGCCGTCGGCGTCGAGCTTCAGGTTCGTCCCGCCGACCGCCAGGACCGCCGGGTTCGTGGCCGAGTAGCCCGAGGGCCACGCGTCGTCGCCCGTCGACTGGGTGCAGACCGTGCTGAGCTCGCAGTGCGCGTCGTAGAACGACTCCTCCGAGAACTCGGACATGCCCCAGCTGTTGTTGATCGCCGTCGGGTGCAGCGTCGCTGCCTTGTCGATCGCGCCGTAGAGCGCCGCTGCGGAGGCGTCCTTCGCCTCGACCAGCACGATCTTGGCGTGCGGCGCGACGGAGTGGAGCCACTCGAGGTCGAGCGCCGCCTCCTGGTTCCAGCCGTCGTCCTGGACGGGCTTGGTCCCGTCGGCGTAGACGACGTCGAGGTCGAAGCAGTCCGTGCCGTCGGCGACCGTGTCGCAGGTCTGCGGCAGGTCGAAGTGCGCCGCGAAGTGGTTGAGGTCGTCCTTCGCGGTCGGGTAGTCGTACGCGATCGAGATCGCGACCGTCTGCCCGGTCCCGTCACCCGTGAGCCCCAGGCGCTTCTGGATCTGCTGCGGGGTGTAGCCGCGGGTGGCCTCGCCGTCGTCGACGGCGGGCTTCACCACCGACTTCGACAGGACCTGGTGCGGCGCGGAGGCCGTCCCCACGGGGAGGCGGTGGTCGACGAGCGCCACGGGGGTGGTCGCGGCCTTCGTGGTCGCCGTGTCGGGGAGTGCTGCGGCGGCGTCGGACGACGCGGCCCCGGACTTCCCGGTGGCCTGCAGCACGGTCAGACCGTGGGGGAACGCGTCCGTCGCGTACGGGTCGGAGGCGTAGCCGCCGACGCTCTGGTTGAGGTTGTACGCGGCGTAGTCCTCCTGCAGCGCGACGAGGTCGGTGGCCTTGTCGGGGTCGAGCGGGAGGGGGCTCACCGAGCCGGCGTAGTAGGCGAACGCCGACGCGTCGCCGTCCTGGTACCGGTCCTGGTCGTCCGGGAAGGGAAGGTCGTAGGCGAGCACGCCGCCGACGCCCGAGACGAGCATCTCGCTGCCGTCCTGCGCCGTGGCGACCGTACCGTCCTGGAGGTAGACGTTGGTCCGCGCGAAGTACGGCTCCGACCCGTCGGCGGGGACCGTCGTCGCGAGGATGGTGTGGAGCCAGAGAAGACCCTGGTCGGCCGACGACGTCCAGTCCTGGAACGTCGCCGAGCCCACGGCGGTGTAAGTCTTCACCGTCGCGCCCGTGCGCCCGTTCACGAGCAGCGCGGTGTGACCCGCGGTGGCCGGCGTGTCGCCGCCGAACGTGAAGGCGACGCCGTCACCGTCGGTGCCGGGGACGTCGGGGGACGCGTAGACGCCGTTCTGGGTCTCGGCCCAGACGGCCTTGGTGCTCGCGGCCGGCTGGACCGTCCAGAGCGTCGTGCCCTTCGCGGCGTCGAGGGCGACACCCGTCGGCGCGGGGTCGGAGATCCCCGTGCCGAAGTCGGGACGCACGCCGCCGTACTCGAGGAAGACCCGGCCGTCACCGTCGGTGCGGGGCGCCGAGTAGACGACGTCCTTGCCGGCGGCGTCCTTCGGGAGGTACGTCCACACGGCGTGACCGGTGGCGTCGTAGGCGCCGAGCCCGTTCGTGCCGGACGCCAGGACGTGCCCGCCGACGACCGGTGCGTCGTACTGGAACGCGCCGGTCGTGGTGTCGGAGACCAGCGCACCGGTCTTCGGGTCGAGCACCGCGAAGCCGTGCGAGGTCGCGACGACGACGCGCCGCGCCGTCCTGCCCTTCGTGTCCGCGACGGACGCGACGTGCACCGCGTGCACGCCGGAGCTGACCGGGGTCGACCACAGCGTCTTGAGCGTGTCGGACTTGAGCGCCTTGCCGTCGAGCGCGAACACGCCGTGGCTCTGACCGCCGACGATCAGGTCGGGGGTGCCGTCGCCGTTCACGTCGGTGGCGTCGGTGGCGTAGAGGTCGCCGAGGAGCGGCAGCGCGGTCGCGGTGCCGTGCGACGTCGTCCGACGGGCGGTGAGGTCGTAGCCGACCGTGAGGTACCCGCCCTGGTAGGCGGTGACGCCGTCGCCGACGACGGCGCCGTCCTGCTTCCACGCCACGTCGCCGTCGCGCGCGTCGAGCGCGACGAGCTGGGTGTGCAACGGACCCTCGGGCTGGGCGAGCGACTGGGCCACCGGGTCGGACACGGCGACGAGCACCTGGCCGTGGCCCTGCGGGTCGACGGTGAGCCCGCCGACGGGAGACTCGCCCGCGCCGACCGTCGTCGAGGTCGTGTACGACCAGGCCTGCTTGCCGGACGCGCCGAGCCCGACGACGCTGCTCGCGCCGTCGCTCAGGTCGGCGTTGATGCCGAGCTCGGCCGCGACGTACGCGGGCTCCTGGCCGTGTGCCGCGGCGTTCACCGTCAGTGCCACGGGGATCGCGCTCTCGCGCGTCGACACGACGCTGCGCTTGCCCGTCGCGACGTCGATCCGGGTGAGCTGCCAGAAGACGGAGTCGAGCGGGTCGTTCTGCTCCGCAACCACGACCTTTCCGCTCGTGGCGTCGGGCACCACGATGCGCGGGTAGCCGGGCGTCTTGACGTCGAGCCTCTCCTTGCCCGTCGCGGCGTCGACGACGACGACGTGGCCGGCGGCCGGGCGCGGGGTGCCGAGGCCGAGGGGCGTGTCGGTCCAGCCTGCGGTGATCTGTCCGGCGCCGAGGTTCTCGACGTCGCTCCAGTCCGCGAACGGCGCGCCGGTCGAGTACGTCCAGGCCTTGGTGCCGGTGAGCGTGGCCCCCGAGCCCGAGAACCGGAAGCCCACGAGCGCGCTGCGGCTGTCGCCCTGCTCGGCGACCGGGTTGTAGTTCCAGTCCGGCCCGGTGTTCTCGGCGACGACGAGCGTGCCGCCCTGGACGGTCATCGAGCCGATCGTTCCCGGCATGAGGTGGTGCCACAGCATCGTGCCGGTCTTCCCGTCGAAGACGCTCACGAAGGTGCCGCTCTGCAGGTCCGAGCCGGGCGTCGTGAAGGGCGCGTTCGGGCTCACGCCGAGCTGGTAGGCGACCGCCACGTCGGCGGTGCCGTCGTGGTTGAGGTCGGCCTGCGCGAACGGGTGCCGGCCGGTCGAGCCGGGCTGATACGGGTTGAAGCCCTCGTAGAGCTGCGGCGTGAGGTCCTCGGTGTGCACGTCGTTGGCGTTCGTGACGTCCCAGGCCTTCGCGAGGTCGTGGACGCCGTCCTGCCACACGACCCGGCCCTGCGCGTCGTAGCGCGCGACGGTCCCGGCGCTCGTGATCCCGACCCAGTCGGACGTCCCGGAGAGTGCGAGGGTCGACATCGCACCGCGGACGGTCTCGATGCTGCCCTTCGACTCGAAGCCCTGGACGTCGCCGTCGTTCTTGCTCGTGGCGCCGAGGCTCTTCTGGAGCGTCTGCGGCTGGGAGGCCGAGCCGGCGGCGGCCGTGCCCGACGCCTGCGCGACGAGGCCGGGCGTGCCGTCGGCCTGCGGCGTGTAGCGCTGGCTGAGCTTGCCGAGCTGCGCGGCGGTGAGGCGCGGCCCGTTCGGGTCGGTGGTGCCGCTGTCGGCGGCGTGGACTGCGGGCGCCGTGACCGTGGCGACGACGACGGCGGCCGTCGCGGCGAGGCAGGCGGAGCGCAGGCTCCGGGTGCGGGCTCTCATGCGGGGGTTCCCTCTCTGGGTGGCGCGGAGGCGGTGTCGCCACCTTCTCAGCGCGCCGGCCGGATCCGGGTGCTCAGAGGCTGGTCAGAACCGGCCACCTTCCGGTTCCGGCCGTTAACGTTGTCATCGCCGGGGGTTCACCGGAGGAGGACGAGCATGCTCGAAGGCGTGGGCCTCGGAGACGTCGAGGAGCGGGCGTACCGGGTGCTGCTGCACCACGCGAGCCTGAGCGTGCGCGAGCTGGCGGACGAGCTCGAGGTCAGCGCCGTGGTCGCTCGCCGGGCCGCCGACCGGCTCGTCGCCGACGGGCTGGTCGCCGTGCTGGACGGCTCGCCCGTCCGGTTCGCCCCGGTCGATCCCGCCCTCGGCCTCACCGCGCTCATCCGGACCCGTCAGGCCGAGCTCGAGCGCGCCACGTCGGCCGTCCAGACCTACGCGGCCGACTTCCACGAGCGGACGCTCCGCTCGGAGCCGCACCGCCTCGTCGAGGTGCTCGAGGGCCCGACGGCGATCACGGAGCGCGTGACCGAGGTCATGCGCGGGGCGCAGCGCGAGGTGCTCGCGTTCGACGCGCCCCCGTACGTCGCGGCCGAGCCCAACGCCCCGACCGCCGAGGGGGACGTGCTCGCACGCGGGGTCAGGGTCCGGGCGGTGTACGCGACCGAGGTGCTGTCGGTCGAGGGGCGGACCGAGAACATCCGCGAGATCGTCGCGCTCGGCGAACAGGCACGCATCGTCCCGCACGTCCCCCTCAAGATGGTCGTCGTCGACGGGGAGACGGCGGTCATCCCGCTGACGGACAGCGAGGAGGGCACCCGCACCGCGGCGGTCGTGGTCCGGCGCTCGCGGCTGTGCGACGCGCTCGTCGAGCTCTTCGAGGCGACCTGGAGCCAGGGCGCGCCGCTGTTCACCCCGCCCGCCGCCGATGCGGACGGCGAGCTCTCCGCCGTCGACCGCGACCTCCTTGCGCTCCTGGCCGCCGGGTTGAAGGACGAGGCCGTCGGGCGTCAGCTCGGGCTGTCGGAGCGGACGGTGCGCCGACACATCGCGGACCTCGTCGTGCGGCTCGGCGCGACGAGCCGGTTCCAGGCGGGCGCGCAGGCGGTCCGCCGCGGCTGGGTCTGACCAGCCTCGCTCGCGAGGTAGCGCTTCTCGCCCGAGACAGCGGGAAGTCCGCGCTACCTCGGGCGAGAAGCGCTACCTCACGGCGGGGTGGACCAGAGGGACGCGGCGACGTCAGACGGCGACCGGGCGGGCGGCGAGGCGCGCGACGAGCGTCTCGAGGTTCTGCACGACGAGCGCCCGGTACGCCGGGTCGTTCCCCGGCCCGCGTGGCCCCTGCTCGACGTGCATCACGAGGTGCAGGTAGATGCGGTAGAGGCGCAGCCGGACGGCCTCGTCCTCGGCGGCGGGGGTGCGCGGCTCGGCGAGCGTCCCGCCCGCGGCGCGGTACCCCTCGAGCAGCGGCGCCGGGATCCCGCCGGTGCCGAGCGGGTCGGCCGCCATGAGGTCGAAGAGCGGGTCGCCGAACAGGGCGCGCTCGCCGTCGATGATGCCCGTGACCTGGTACGACGCCGGGTCGACGAGGACGTTGCCCGCCCAGAGGTCGCCGTGGACCAGGCGTGGCGTCGTGATCCGTGCGAGCGCCTGCTCGCCCCGGACGACGCCCTCGCGGACCGCGAACGACGGCACCTCGATGCCCCAGCGTGCGGCGTCGTCGAGGATGGCCTCGATCATGGCCGCGAACGCGTCCGGCCAGGTGGTGCGCGCGAGCCCGGCCTCGGGGGCGGGGTAGCCGAAGAGCGTGCCGCGGGCCCGGTGGAGGCGGGCGAGCACGCCGCCGGTCTCGCGCTGGACGCGCGCGGTCGTGGCGTCGTCGAGGGGTGCGCCCGCGCGCTCGGCGTCGGCCGTGAGGCGCCACCACGGGATCCCGTCGACGTACGTCATGACGACGGCCTCGCCGGGGAACGCGGTGCGGGTCCGGTCCTCGTGGAGCACCTCGGGCACGAGGTCCGACGGCGTCTCGGGGGTCGCGTGAACGAGGCGCAGGAACGCCGCCTCGGTGCCGATGATGCCGTGCTCGTAGGTGAGCAGCCGCGACGGGTCGGCGGTCCCGGCCTTGACGACGACGCGGCGCCCGTCGTCGAGGGTCACGGCGTGCACGGCGGCGAACAGGCCGCCGTGCAGGCGTTCGGTGGAGACGGGTCGGCCGAGGGGTGCGCACAGGGCGGCGAGCTGCTCGTCGGTGAGCGCCGGCGTCGGCTGCGGAGGCTTCGTCACCGTGTGAGCGTAACGATTGCGACGGTCTCGTGAAAAACGGACGAAAGCGCTCAGTCCGTCGCAGCGCTCCAGGCACGCGCGAACGCGGCGATCCGGTCGAGGACGGCGGTCGCGTCCGGCGCGCCCTCCTCGCCGCGCGCCGCGGCGAGCCCGATCACGTAGCCCGCCACGTACGTCGTCAGGGGCGCGGCCGGCCGGACGACGTTGTGCGCCGCGTCGCCCGCCAGGTCGAGCACGGCGTCGACGTCCACCGCGGCGGGGTCGAACCCGACCTCGTCCGCGAGAGCCTGCAGCCAGTCGTCGAGCTCCTTCACCGGGTCCTCCAGTCGTCGGGGTGGTGCGGGTCGGGGTCGTCCGCGGCGCCCGGGGCCGCGGACGCGAGCGAGAGCGCGGCGGCGAGCCTGGCGGCATCGTCCCACGTGTCGACGTCGTCGCTCAGGGCTCCCGGGTCCGCGACCTCGGCGCAGCGCAGGCCGGCGACGAGAGCGCGGACGCTCGCACCCGCGAGGCCGTCGCCGCTCGCCGCGAGGTCCCGGAGCGAGCGGTCGAGCGCGTCGCGTGCGTACACCCCGACGAGCCACTGCGGGCGCCCGTCGCGCACGAGGTAGGCGCCGTCGGGGGCGTCGGCGGCGGGTCCGTAGGCCGCCGCGAGCAGGAGCGGGACGGCCTCGTGCGCGCGGGGGACGTCGCACGCGAGGACGAGCACCGGGACCTCGGAGTCGCCGGGCTCCGGCCGGGGCAGCGCGGCGAGGCCCGCCGCCAGCCCGGCGACCGGCCCGCCGAACGGCGGCTCCTCCCGGACCACCGTGATCCCGGGCCGCGACAGCTCGGGTGGCCCGACGACGACGGTCCGCCGCGCCGGGGCCGTCGCGGCGAGCGCGTGGTCGAGCAGGGTGCGTCCGGCGAGGGTCACGCCGGGCTTCGGGGCACCGAGCCGCTCGGCGCGACCGCCCGCGAGGACGACGGCGTCGAACCGGACGCCCGCCTCGGCGGTGGGCTCTCCGACGGGTGGGTTCGCGGGGGCGGGCGCGAACCGGCGGACCCGCACCGCGTCCCCGGGGCGCACCTCGTGCGTGCCCGCCGGCACGACGGCCAGCCCGTCGGCGAGCGCGAGGGCCGAGAGCCGGTGCCCGTCCCCCACGGGGGCGACCCGGCCGGCGTCGTCGACGCGCACGGGGACGAGCTGCTGGCGGTCGCGCGGGGAGCGCCACCCGGCGGCGACGATGCGCGACTCGTCGACGGCGTCGCCCGACGTGCTGCCGGGGAGCCCGCGGAGGCGCGCCAGCATCGGCCGGACGAACAGCTCGAACGACGCGTAGGCGCCCGTGGGGTTGCCGGGCGCCGCGACCCACGGGACGCCGCGCCAGCGTGCGAGCGCCTGCGGCTTGCCGGGTTGCATGCCGACGGCGGCGACGTCGACCTCCGTCGCCCCGGCGGTGGGGTCGCTGGGCGGGGAGGCGAGGAGCGCGCGGACGACGTCGTGCGCCCCGACGCTCACGCCGCCCGTCGTGACGAGCAGGTCGGCACCCGCCCGCACGGCGTCGTCGAGGGCGGCGGCGAGCGCCGCGGGGGTGTCGGGGACGCCGCCCGTGCGGATCGCCCGGGCGCCCGCCCCGCGGACGGCGCCCGCCAGGAGCACCGAGTTCGAGTCGGGGATGCGCCCCGGCGCGAGGGGCGAGCCGGCGGGCGTGAGCTCGTCGCCCGTGGACAGGACGGCGACCACGGGCGGCCGGTGGACCGGGAGGGTCGCGTGGCCCAGCGCGGCCGCGAGCGCGGCGAGCCGCGCCGAGACGACCGTCCCCGACGGCGCGACGACGGTGCCCGCGGTGACGTCCTCGCCGCGCCGGCGCACGTGCGCGCGGTCGCCCGGCGCGAGCGCGGGGACGGCGACGTCGGCCGCGTCGGGACGGGCGCCGCCGTCGGGTGCGAACGTGCCCGTCGACGTCCGCTCGACGGGCACGACGACGTCCGCCCCCGCGGGCAGCGGGGCGCCCGTCATGATCCGGACCGTCTCGCCCGGCCCGACCGCGCCGTCGAACGCGGAGCCGGCCGCGACCTCACCGACGACCCGCAGCGTGACCGGCGCGGCGGCGTCGGACCGTCGCAGCGCGTACCCGTCCATCGCGGCCGCGTCGAACGGCGGGAGGTCGAGCAGGGCGACCAGGTCGCCGGCCAGGACCGCCCCGACGGCGTCGTCGAGCGGCAGGTCGACGGTCGGCAGCGGCACCACGAGCGCGACCGCCCGACGCGCGTGCTCGTCGACGGTGCGCAGCGGGGCGGGGGAGTCCACGGCCCCACCGTAGGCCTGGCGGGCGGCCGAACGGGTCCTCACCGGGCCGCTCGGCGGGCTGTGCGCAAACCCTTACGGCCGCTTAACTGCGCTCGGCGGGCGGTGAAACACGGGCTTCCTAGCGTCGGGCCAACCGAGCTCAGCCCCACCGTCAGCGAGGAGACCGCCATGTCACTCCCCACCACGGACGGCACCACCACGGACGCGTCCGCCGTCCCGGCTGCCGCCGCGGCCGCACCCGTCGCCGAGGTGGCAGCCCCGGCGCGACGCCGCCTGGGCCGTCGCTGGATCGAGCACTGGGACCCCGAGGACCCGACGTTCTGGCGCGACGGTGGCCGGCTGGTCGCGCGGCGGAACCTGTGGATCTCGATGTTCGCGGAGTTCCTCGGGTTCTCCGTCTGGGCGCTGTGGTCGATCGTCGTCCCGCAGCTCGAGGGGGCGGGGTTCGCCCTGACGGTCGACCAGCAGTTCTGGCTCGTGTCGATCCCGAGCCTCGTGGGCGCGACCCTCCGCATCCCGTACACGTTCGCGGTGACCGCGTTCGGGGGCCGCAACTGGACCATCGTGTCGGCGCTGCTGCTCCTGCTCCCGACCTCCGCGCTGGCGATCGTCGTGCAGAACCCCGACACACCCTTCGGCGTCATGCTGGGCGTCGCGGCGCTCGCGGGCTTCGGCGGCGGCAACTTCGCGTCGTCGATGGCGAACATCTCGTTCTTCTACCCGGAGAAGGAGAAGGGCAAGGCCCTCGGGCTCAACGCCGCGGGCGGCAACCTGGGGACCGCGGCCGTGCAGCTCGCGGTGCCGCTGGTGATCGCCGCGGGCGCGGGCGTCCACCTCGGCCGCGCGGGGCTCATGATGATCCCTTTCATCGTGGTCGCCGCGTTCCTCGCGTGGCGGTTCATGGACAACCTGCAGACCGCGCACGCCGACTCCAAGGGCTTCGCCTCCGCGACGCGCTCCCGGCACACGTGGGTGATCTCGTTCCTCTACATCGGGACGTTCGGGTCGTTCATCGGGTACTCGGGCGCGTTCCCGACGCTGCTCAAGACCCAGTTCCCCGGTGTGACGATCCAGCTCGCGTTCCTCGGGGCCCTCGTCGGCTCGGTGGCGCGGCCGTTCGGCGGGACGCTCGCCGACCGCGTCGGGGGCACACGGGTCACGATCGCGTCGTACGTCGTCATGGCCCTCGGCGCCCTGGGCGCGATCGGGGCGCTGCACGAGCACAGCTTCGGCCTGTTCTTCGGCTCGTTCCTCGTGCTGTTCGTCGCGTCGGGCGTGGGCAACGGGTCGATCTACCGCATGATCCCTGCGATCTTCCGGGCCGACGCCGAGGCCTCCGCGCCCAGGTCCGACGACGACGCGGCACCCGCGGACGCCCGGCCCGCCCTGCTCGACGGCGCCCGCAAGGCGGCCGCGGGCTGCATCGGGATCGCCGGTGCGATCGGCGCGTTCGGCGGCTTCCTCATCCCGCGCGGGTTCGCCGCGTCGACGAACCACGCGGGCAGCCTCGTGCCGGCCCTGTGGGTCTTCATCGGGGTCTATCTGGTGATGGGCGTCGTCACCTGGCTGGTCTACCAGCGCAAGGGCTCGCGGCTCGCGGCCCGCTCGATCTGAGCGGTCGCCCGGCGAGCCCGGGCGGACCGTTCCCCAGGCTGCCGCGCCGCGGTTTCTGAGGCCCGCGGCGCGGCACACCACCCCACGAGTTGTCAGAACCTGGCGGCACCCCGCTGCCGTCAGGTTCTGACAACACGGTCATGGAAGGCGAGCCTCAGCACAGTAAGGCAAGACTTGGCTTGCTAGCAGTAAACGTTCAGGAAAGCGAG